>CAZZLX010000196.1:0-6897 GCA_964655235.1 uncultured Rhizobium sp. | reverse complement strand
GGTGAACGCCAGCGCCGCTTCCTTGCCGTGCAACTCGGCCAGCGTGTGCTCGAGGATCGCGATCGGGTGGCTGTTGCCGGAGATGTTGCGGGTGCCCCCGGCGCCGGCGCCGTAGCGCTCCAGCGCCTCCTTCATCGCGCCGAGCACCGCCGGATGCTGGCCCATGCCGAGATAATCGTTGGAGCACCAGACGGTGACTTCCGGCGCGCCGGCGATCGAGTGGTTGAGGGCCCGCGGATATTCCCCGGCGCGACGCTCGAGCTCGGTGAATACGCGATATCGGCGCTCCGCCTTGAGCTGGTCGATCGCCGCCTGGAACAGGACGTCGTAGGTCACGTTCTCCTGGCCTTCCCTGCCGATGCCACCTTGACCGCCCCTGCAGCCGCCCGCACCGTGGCGCCACCCGACCCCGGAAACCTTGACCTAAGTCAACGGAGCGTCCGCATGTCCCTTCCACAGGTAGCGCCGTCGGCGCCGGGCCGCAATGCGGCTGTTTGGCCGGGGCGGCCCCGATGAGCGCCCGGCCGAAGGCCGACACGATCCTCTCTGGCGGTCGGGTCTGGCGGGGGCTCGGCCTGGCCGAGACAGGCGCCCTGGCGCTGTGGAAGGGCCGAGTCCTGGCCGCCGGCAGCCCGGACGAGATCGAGCCGCTGGTCGGCCCCGAGACCCGCAGGGTCGATCTCCGCGGCCGCCTGGCGGTCCCGGGCTTCTGTGACGCGCACGAGCATTTGATCCCGATCGGCCTTGGCCTGGTCGAGCTGGACTTCAAGCCGCCCAAGGCGACGACCATCGCCGGGATCGTGGAGGCGGTGAAGGCCGAGGCGCAACGCGTCGGCCCCGGCCAATGGATCATCGGCCGCGGCTATGACCACTTCCACCTCGACGTGAAGCGCCATCCGCTACGCGAGGAGCTCGACCGCGCCGCGCCGGAGAACCCGGTCTATATCCGCCGCACCTGCGGTCACATGGGCGTCGCCAACTCGAAGGCTCTCGCGACCGCTGGGATCCCGGAAGGTGTCAACGATCCGCCCGGCGGCGCCTTCGAGCGGCGCGAGGGCCGCCTCACCGGCCTCGTTCAGGAGCGCGCCCAGGAGGTCGTCTATCGCGCAATGCCGAAGCCGGGGAGGGCGCATCTGATCGATGCGATCGAGCGCGCCGGCCAGCATTGCCTGTCCCAGGGCATCACCAGCGTGGTCGATGCCGGCGTCGGGCTTCGCGCCAAGTTCCAGGAGTGGTTCGCCTACCAGGAGGCGAAGCGCAGCGGCAGACTTCGCGTGCGCTCGTATCTCAGCTTCACTGGCGGGCCCGACGGTGCGCTGGCCGACGCGCAGGCGAACGGCCTCGTCACCGGCGTGGGCGACGAGATGATGAAGATCGGACCGGTCAAGTTCTGGGCCGACGGCTCGGCCGGCGGACGAACCGCGGCGATGAGCGAGTCCTATCGCTGCTGCGGCGGCGAGAAGGGTATGCTCTGCTTCGAGGACCGCGAGATGGAGGCGATGGTGCTCGACGCGCATGCGGCGGGCTACCAGATCGCGATCCATGCGATCGGCGATGCCGCGATCGAGCAGGCGATCGTCGCCGTCGACAAGGCGCTGAATAAGGTGCCGAAGGCGGACGCGCGGGCGAGGATCGAGCATTGTGGCTTCGTCACCGACCGCCAAATCGGCGAGATGAAGCGCCTTGGCATGATCCCGTCCCCTCAGCCGGTCTTCATCCACGAGTTCGGAGATCTTTATGTCGACGTGCTTGGCGAGGCGCGTTCGGAGGCGTCTTACCCGATGCGGCGCTGGCACGACCGCGGGCTTCGCCCGGCCGCGGGATCGGACGCGCCGGTCTCCTCCGACAACCCGCTGACGGGCCTTCACGTGATGGTGACGCGCAAGACCGATCGTGGGCGCGTGCTCGGGGCATCCGAAACACTGCCGCTCGCCGAGACGCTGCACACCTACACCGCGAACGGCGCGTACTCGGCCTTCGCCGAGACGGAGCGCGGCACGCTCGAGCCCGGCATGCTCGCCGATGTCGCGGTGATCGATCGCGACCTCTTCGACGCGGAGCCGGCGGAACTCCTCGAGGCCATGGTCGATTTGACCCTGGTCGGCGGCGACGTCCGCTACGACCGTCTGGGAGAGGTCTAGCCATGCCGAAGGTCAAGGTGCGCCAGGGCATGCCGAGCGTGCAGCTCAGTCGCGAGGAGTTCGCGGCGCGGCTCAGGCAGCGCTTCGACGACCCGGCCTTCGAAGCGGTGACGGGAGAGATCGACAAGATCATCGAGGTCGCCTGGGACAGCTACGACGAATACCGGAAGGCGCCGCGCACGCGCCGCGCCGGCAAGCACTTCGCCGATCCCGAGTACGAGCTCTCGCTGGACTGGCTGAAGGCGCGGGCCGAGATCCATGCGGCCGAAGGCCGCCAGCGCGATCCCAAATCGCCCTCGCGCGTGCTGATCGTCAACGGCTCGGCACGCAGCAATCAGACCTGCCCGGGAGAGGAGTCCAAGAGCTGGCGTCTGGCGAAGATGGCGCAGAAGCTGATCGCCGGTACCAAGGGATTCGAGGTCGACTTCCTCGACCTCAGCCGGCTGACCTCCGAGTACGGTCGCCAGATCCTTCCGTGCAAATCCTGCGTCTCGACCGCGATGCCGCTCTGCCACTGGCCGTGCTCCTGCTACCCGAACCACGCGATGGGGCAGGTGAACGACTGGATGAACGAGATCTATCCGCGCTGGGCGGCGGCGCACGGCGTGATGATCGTGACGCCGGTCAACTGGTTCCAGGCGCCGAGCGTGCTGAAGCTGATGATCGATCGCCTCGTCTGTGCCGACGGCGGCAATCCCGATCCGACGACGACCGGCGGCAAGGATCCGGAGAAGGCGAAGAAGGTCGAGCTCGTCGGCTGGGACTTCCCCAAGCATCTCGCGGGCCGAACCTTCTCGGTCGTCGTCCATGGTGATGTCGAAGGCGTCGAGACGCTGCGGCGCATGCTGTCCGACTGGCTGCAGACGCTGGGCCTGATCCCGGCCGGATACAAGAGCCAGCTCGGCGGCTATGTCGGCTACATGGAGCCCTACGCGACCAGCCACGACGAGCTCGATCGCGACAAGGGCTTCCAGGAGGAAGTTCGGAACGCGGCGCGCGCACTCGTGGAAGCGGTGAAGAAGCTCCGTCAGGGTAACCTGGAACCGCCAGATGCTGCGCTGCGGGAGCCCAGGCCGAAGTGAGCACGAAATAAGCAGCCGATAAATGCGCATCGCAAATGCCCCATGCGAAGCGGCTTCGAATTGACAATCCAGCTTGCGATTTTTAGCGTTTTCGCATGATCAAGCCCTTCCACGATTCGACCGCTGTCATCCGCGACGGCGCCGCGCTCGCGGCCAACCTCGACCGGGATGGCTACGTCTTTCTCCGCGGCGTCCTGCCCCGCGAGGAGATCATGGGCCTTCGCAGCCACATGATCGGCATGGCCGGGAAGGCCGGCTGGCTTCAGAAGGACACGCCGGTCGAGAGCGGCATCGCCGACCTTTCGAAAGCCTGCAAGGACCCGGAGCCGCGCTATCTCGAGCACTTCCGCGGCATGTGGAAGCAGGAGGCGCTGCATCGGATGAAGCATCATCCGAACGTGGTCGGCGTCTTCGAGCGCCTCTTCGGCGAAGAGGTGCTCGTGCATCCGATGTTCGTGATGCGCAACATCTTCCCGCAGACGAAGAGCTTCGACTTCACCACCGGCTCGCACCAGGACCGGATCCATATCGGCGGCGGCACCAGCTACGCCTGCTGGATGTCGATCGGCGACTGCCCGACCTCGAAGGGCGGCCTGATCATGGCCGAGGGCTCGCACAAGCGCGGCGTGCTCGATTTCGAGCTGGCGCCCGGCGCCGGCGGCATCGAGGTCTCCGAGAAGTTCGAAGGCAAGTGGGTCGGCGGCGACTTCGCTGCCGGCGACGTCGTCATCTTCTCCGACACCACCGTGCACAAGGCGCTGCCGAACAAGAGCGGCGAGCTGCGCCAGTCCTTCGATGCACGCTACCAGCGCCTGTCCGACCCGGTCGCGACGCTTTCGGTCGAGCCCTATGCCGGCATCTACAAGAGCTGGGACGAGGTCTACCACGGCTGGAAATCGGACGAGTTCCAGTATTACTGGAAGAGGCAGGGCGCCAGGGTCGTCCCCTTCGATACTACTACGAGAAGCGCGACGCGATCGCCTTCGAGCGTGCGGAGGCCGGCGACATGCTGGCGCGCGACACGCTGCTGCGCATCGTCCAGCGCGACGCCAACGCCGCGAAGCGCGAGCGTGCCCAGACGCTCCTAGACTCCCTCTCGCGCGGGCAGGCCGCCTAGAGGACGAGCGCCCGCGGTCAGGACTTCGCGGACCGCCTTGTCGTCGCCAGCATCGCCGCGATCATCGCGAGGTAGCTGCAGGCGATGATCGGCGCGATCCAGCCGATGTGCCCGCGGTCGAGGATGGCGGCCAGCGCCAGCGGCACCAGTGCCGAGCCTAAGTCGTAGCCCGAGTAGACGAAGCCGAAGATGCGGCCGCGCGTCTCCGGCGTCGCAATCGCGCGGACGATCATGTCGCGTGACGGGCCGGTGAGGCCGGCGGCGAATCCGGCGAGGCCGAAGGCCGTCGGCAGCAGCACCGCCGGGATCGGCTGCGTCGTCGCCGCGTATATCAGGGCGCCGGCGACGAGAAGGCCTGCGATCATCACGTAGTCGTGGCGGCCGGCGCGGTCGGCGAGCCAGCCGCCGAGCAGCACGCCGACGGCGCCGCCGGCCTGCTGCGCGCCGATCGCGGCCGCGGTGATGGCGAGCGGCGTCCCGAACTGTTCGAGCAAGGTCGCCGGCAGGAAGGCGGTGACGCCGATCGCCGGCAGCGCGCCGAGGCTGAACAGCACGAAGGCGGCGATGACGTAGCTGTGCATCAGCACGCCGAGCCCGGAGCTCTGGCCGGGAGCCGCCGCCTTGCCACCCGAGAGCGGCGTCGCGAAGTCGCTGCGGCGCGCAAGGATGTAGAGGGCGGTAACTGCCGCGAGCAGCACCGGCGCCAGGATCGCCACGTTCCACGGGACAAACGCCGCGAGCGCCAGCATCGTCAGAGGTGCGGCGGCGTATCCCGCCGTGCCGGCGAGCGCGTGGATGGAGAAGGCGCGGCCGACCCGGGTCGGCTCGATGCGCGCCGACATGATCGAGTAGTCGCAGGGATGGAAGATGCTGTTGCCGAGCCCGGCCAAAGCCATCAGCGGCAGAAGCCAGGCATAGCTCGGCGCCATCGCGACGCCGGTGAAGCTCACGGCGAGCAGGAGCAGGCCGCCCGCCAGCACGCGAGCCGCGCCGTAGCGGTCGACCACCACGCCGACCACCGCCTGCGAGCAGCCGGAGAAGCCGTAAAAGATCGCGACCAGCAATCCCAGCTCGGTGAAGCTTACGCCGTAATGCGCCTTCATCAGCGGGAACAGCGGCGGCAGGATGAACTGGAAGAAGTGGCTGCAGAAATGCGCCACGCTGATCGGCGCCAGGACCCGGACGAAGCCGAGGGTCGGGAGCGCGGCGGCGGGCGAGGCGGCGACGGTGGTCATGGTCGGGGGGCCTTCGGGATCGGACTGTGGCAACTCTAGCTATGTCCGGTACAATGCGTCCTGACACGGATCATCGAGATCGGGACATGGGATCGGGATGAATGGCCGGCCGCCGCAGCACCGACGCCAACGACTACCAGGACGTGCCCAGTCCGGTCGCGGCGATGCCGAAGGAATTCGCCGACGGGCACCACATCGCACCTCATCACCATCGCCGCTCGCAGGTCGTGCACGCCATCGCCGGCACGATGCGGCTCTCGACCCCGATCGGCGCCTGGGTCGTGCCACCGAGGCGCGCCGTCTGGGTTCCAGGAGGGATCGAGCATGAGATCCGCATGGTCGGGCCGGTCTCGATGCGCACTCTCTATATCGAGCCCGGCGCGGCGCCGTTCATGCCGGCGGCACACTGCGCGGTCATCGAGATCTCCCCGTTGCTCCGGGAGCTGATTCTGGCCATGGGCGAGCAGCCGATCGATGCACGGCCCGACCGGCGGTCGGAGGCGATGATCGGCTTGATCCTGGACGAGCTCCGCCGAGCGACCGAGCTTCCGGTCGGGATTCCACTCCCGGCCGACCCTCGGCTCCGCGCCTTGTGCCTGGAGATGCTCGACGATCTCGCTGCCGAGGGCACGATCGAGGCCTGGGCCGACCGGCTTTCGGTCAGCGGCCGCACGCTCGCGCGCCTCTTCCGGCGCGAGACCGGCATCAGCTTCGGCGCCTGGCGCCAGCAGGCGAGGCTGGCCGAGGCGATCGGCGCCCTATCGCGCGGCCACTCGGTCGCCGAGGTCGCCCGCGATCTCGGATACGACAGCCCGAGCGCCTTCACCGCGATGTTCCGCCGGGTGCTCGGGGCCCCGCCCAGCCGATACGTCAACGTGTCGGCAAATGGCGCGCCTGTGCTAGCGTCCCCTCAACCTGACGAAGCCCCGCCCAAGGGGCCGAAGGGGAGGCATGGATCGGCGCCGGCGTCGTCGCGCGCTTAAGTCGTCGTAGGGATCGCGTATGGCTACCACCACCGTCGTCAGGAACGCGGCCTGGGTCGTCGCCTGGGATCGCGCGCAGAAGCGTCATGTCTACAAGAAGGACGCCGACGTCGCCTTCACGGGCTCGCAGATCGTCCATGTCGGCAAGGGATATGCCGGCCCCGCCGACAAGACCATCGACGGCCGCGAGCTGATGGTGATGCCCTGCCTCGTCGACATCCATTCTCATCCGACGTCCGAGCCCGGCAATAAGGGTCTCCTCGAGGAGCTCGGCAGCCCGCGCCTCGGCATGAGCTCGCTTTACGAATTCATGCCGATCTTCCGCCTGCCGCCGGAAGC
>CAZZLX010000195.1:0-6898 GCA_964655235.1 uncultured Rhizobium sp. | reverse complement strand
ATGCGCCAGCGCGTCATGATCGCGATCGCGATCGCCTGCGGCCCGGGCGTCCTAATCGCCGACGAGCCGACCACGGCGCTCGACGTCACCGTCCAGGCCCAGATCCTGGCCGAGCTCCGCGATCTTTCCGCACGGCTGGGCCTGGCCACGCTCTTGATCACGCACGACCTCGGCGTCGTCGCCGAGACCGCCGACGACGTCATCGTCATGTATCGCGGCCATGTCGTGGAGCGCGCCAGCGTCGACGCGCTGTTCGAAGCGCCGGCGCACCCGTATACCCAAGGCCTTCTCGCTTCGCTGCCGCCGATCGACGGCGAGCGGCGGCCGCTCACGCCGATACCGGGACAGGTCCCTACCCTCGGGGACCCCGTGGTCGGCTGCCCATTCGCCGACCGCTGTCCGCATGTACATGAGCCCTGCAGGAAGAGCCTGCCGCCAAACGTCCTCGTTGGCGCAGCCCATAGCGTCGCCTGCTTCCTCTATCCGGCGGGAGCCACGGCATGACGCCGCGCGTCCGCGTCGACGGCCTCAAGGTCCACTACCCGATCCGCGGCGGGGTGTTCCGCCGCACCGTCGGGTGGCTGAAGGCGGTCGACGACGTCAGCCTCGAGATTCCGGCGGCCAGCACCTTCGGCCTGGTCGGCGAGAGCGGCTGCGGCAAGAGCTCCCTGTCGCGTGCGGTTCTCCGCCTGCAGGCGATCACCGCCGGACGGGTGCAGTTCCATGCGGAAGCGGACGGCGAGCCGGTCGACATCAAAGACCTCGGCGCGGGACCGCTCCGGCGTCTTCGCCGGGATATGCAGATCGTCTTCCAGGATCCGCAGTCGGCGCTGAATCCGAGGCTGAGGATCGGCACCATCCTGAGCGAGTCCCTGCGCGCCCTTGAAACTCTCGGTGCCGCCGAGCGGCGCGAGCGGATCGCGTCCAGCCTGGACGCGGTCGGTCTCCCGCCCGAGACCGCCAGCCGCTTCCCGCACGAGTTCTCCGGCGGCCAGCGCCAGCGCATCGCCATCGCCCGCGCGCTGATCTCGCGCCCCAATTTCATCGTGCTGGACGAGCCGGTTTCGGCGCTCGACGTCTCGATCCGCGCCCAGATTCTGAACCTGCTGCTGGACCTGCAACGCCGCCGCGGCCTCACCTATCTATTCGTATCCCACGACCTCTCGGTCGTGCGCTACGTCGCCGACCGGATCGGCGTCATGTATCTCGGTCGCATGGCCGAGAGCGGCCCGACCGAGCGGATCTTCGCGACCCCGCTCCATCCCTACACCCGACAGCTTCTGGCCGCGGTTCCTGTCGCGAAGCCGCGTGCGCGGCGGCCCGCCCTAACTCTGCAGGGCGACCCGCCGAGCCCGATCGACCTGCCGCCAGGCTGCGCCTTCCAGTCCCGGTGCCCGCAGGCGAACGGACTCTGCCGTGAGGTCGTCCCGTCGCCGCGCGATGTCGGCGGCGGCCAGGTCGTGAGCTGCCACCATGTTTGACGAGCGCGAGAGGGCGGCACCGAAGGCGGTGACGGAAGCCGCGCACGCGCTCTACACTGGCCGCCCCAGGGTCGAGGGCGGGCAGGCGCGCGCGATGAACCTCCGTCAGATGGAGATCTTCCACGCCATCATGAGCACCGGCACGGTGACCGGAGCGGCGCGTGCGCTCAACATCTCACAGCCGTCGGTGACCGGGGTGCTCCGCCATACCGAGGACCTTCTCAAGTTCAAGCTGTTCGACCGGGTGCGCGGCCGGCTGATCCCGACCTCGGAAGCGCATGCTCTGTTCGCCCAGATCGACCAGGTCTTCGACCGGGTCGAGGGCGTCCGGCGCATGATCGGCAATCTGCGCGAGGCCAGAAGCGGCACGCTCTCGATCGTGGCGATCCCGGCGGTGGGCGCGACTCTGGTTCCAGCGGCCATCGGCGAGTTCAAGGCGAAGCGCCCGGAGGTCAGCATCCGCTACGAGATGCGCTCGCGCCGCGAGGTGGTCGAGCTGGTGGAGAGCCGGATGGTGGACATCGGCTTCGGTTTCCTCACCAGCGACTTCCCGCGCATCGCGCGCCAGGAGATCGTGCGCCGCGACCTGATCTGCATCATGCCGAAGGGACATGCGCTGGAGAAGCTGAAGCGGGTCTCGGTCGCGGACGTCGCGGACTACCCGCTGATCTCCTACCTATCGACCCAGGGCTTGGCCCCGATCATCAACTCGATCTTCGCGGAGGCGCGGATCAACTTCAACCCGGCGATGGAAGTCGGCCTGATCATCAACGCCTGGGCGCTGGTCAATGCCGGTGCAGGCATCGCGCTGGTCGATCCGTTCTCGGCCATGGGCAGCATGTTCGCGAACGTCGTCTCAAGACCCTTCGCGCCCTCGACGCCGATCGCGCTCGACATGATCCGGCCGCACGACCGGCCGCTGTCGCGCGTGGGCGAGAGCTTCCTCGCCCATTTCCGGAAGTTCGTCGAACGCTAGGCCTGGGCCGTCGCGCCCGCGGCCTTGATCGACGCGCCCCTCACGCCGGCGCCCCAGCGCTTCTCGAAGGCGTTGACCGCGTAGGTCATCGGGATCGTCAGGATCAGGTAGGCGATGCCGCCGGCGACCAGCGGCGACAAGGTCGCGTAGACGTGGCTGGCGTCGTTGGCGATCGAGAAGATCTCGCGCTGCTCGGGCAGGAGCCCGAGCAGATAGACCAGCGCCGACCCCTTGATCACGTGGATGAACTGCCCGGTCAGCGCCGGCAGCACGCGGCGCACGCCTTGCGGTACCATCACGAGGCCCATTGCCTGCAGGTAGCTGAGGCCGAGGGAACGCGCCGCCTCGAGCTGCCCCTTGCCGACGCTCTGGATGCCGGCGCGGAAGATCTCGCTCATGTAGGCGCCTTCGATCAGGCCGAGCGCGAGCGCCGCATAGGCATAGGAGTTCGAGCCGAACGGCCGGATGCCGGCGATCGGCAGGCCCTGGCCGATCACGTAGATCGTCAGCACCACCGGCAGCCCGCGAAAGACGTCGACATAGGCGCGGGCCGGCCAGCGGAGCAACGGCGTCCGGCTGATCAGCAGCATCGCGGTGAAGAGCCCGAGCGCGATACCGATCAGGACGGCGATGAGGGCGAGCAGGATCGTGTTCGGGATGCCGATCCAGACCAGGTCCGGCACCACGGCCAGGATGTGGTCGAGGTCGAAGAAGGTCTTCCGGAACCGCTCGAACCGATCCATTGCTTCAGCCTCCGGTCGTCAGGCAGCCGCCTTCCTGATGGCCTCGAAATCGGCGAAGAGCCGCTTCGGATCCGCGGCCTTGGGCACCAGTCCCTGCGCATGCTGCTCGCGGCAGATCGTCTCGACCATGCGCCGGTTGGCTTCCGACTCCATGCCGAAGACGGAGTCGGCGGCGAAGTCGGTGCAGAGCAGCTCCATTTCCTTCATCGCCCAGGGCGAGTCCTCGGCGAACCACTTCACCTTGTCCTCCCAGATCGTCCACGACTTACGCATCGCCTCGTAGATCGTCATCACCGCCTTCGGATGCTTCTCGGCGAAGGAGCGGCGGACGGCAATCACGTGGAAGCCCGGATAGACGCCGGTGCGGCGGTGATAGTCGGCCTCGACTTCAGGATAGTTCTCGACCAGGCGGCGGATCTCACCCCCCTTCTTGAACACCTCGGATGGTGCCTTGGCGGTGGTGACGCAATCGATGCGGCCGGCCGCGAGCTCGTCGAGCAGCGTCTCGGACCCGGTGAGGAAGCGCGCGCCTTTCGGCGGCTGCGCGTCGTTGGGCGACGGCGGCTTGCTCGGGTTCTTCGGGTCGAGCGTCCCCAGGACCCACTGCACGTCCTCGACGCCGACACCGGCGTCGACCATCGCGATCCGCGCCCACATCGTGCCGGTGTCCGGCCAGGAGTTGGTGCCGACGCGCTTGCCCTTGAGATCGGACAACTTGGTCAGCTTGCTGTCACGGCTGACGAAGAAGTTGCGATGGCGGAAGCCGCGCAGGATGAACGCCGGCATGCCGACCAGGCTCTCGTCGCCCCTGGCGTAGCCACCGACATAGCGGTTGAACGAGACCTCGGCGACGTCGACCCCGTCGGGGAAGACCAGCGTCAGCGGCGAGTGGCGGTCGATCTTGAGCTGGATGCCCGGCGTCGGCACGTCGCCGAGATGCATCGGGCAGAGCTGGTCGTAGGCTCGCATGATCATGTTGACGTCGAGATCGGCCATCTTGGGCTCCGTCGGTCTGAGAAGAATGTCTATTCTATCTGCCGGTGGCGACCGCGCCGCCACGGGGATCTGCACCGGCGATGAGATTCCCCGCTTCGTCGGCCTGGATCGCCTGGACACGGGCCTGGTAGCGGTTCCAGCCGACAGCATTGCCGAAAGCCTGAAGCCCCGTCCGCATCTCTTCCGGCCAGCCAGGCTCGAGATGGACGAGGAAATCTTCCTCGCTGTGGATCCGGGGCCCGGCGACCGCGACGTCGGCACCGAGCCCATGGTCGATCACGTGAAGCAGGGTCTGAAGGATCGCCGTGATGATCCGGCTGCCGCCCGGGGCGCCGAGCACGAGGCGGAGATCCCCGTTCCGGCGCACGATAGTCGGCGCGCCGCTGCCGATCCGCCGGCCTGGCAGGATCGACATCTGGCGGCCCGACCGCGGGTCGAAATGGCCGAGGAAATTGTTGTGGAGGAAGCCCAGCTCCGGCGTGACCGAGCCTGATCCGGCGACTGAGCCGACCGAGTGGGTGAAGCTGATCGCAGCACCGGCGTCATCGACGACCACCAGGTGCGTGGTGCCCGTACTCTTTCGTTCGGGAGATCCGGATATGCGATCGCCCCGCGCGATCCGCCGCGTCCAGCCGTCGATCCGGGTCGGCTCCATGATCATCGCCGCCCAGGCCTCTGCTTCCTCGAGCAGAACCGCCTTGATGTCCGTGTTGTCGACGAAGCCGGCGCGCATGACCTGTGCCAGAAGATCGATCGTCGCCGGGTCGTCGAAGACGCGATCGCGGAACTTTAGCCCCTCCAGGATCGCCAGCATCTCCAGGATCTGCACGCCGGGGCTCGGCGGCGGCGTGGTCACGATCTCCATGCCGCCATGGGTCCCGGTCAGCGGCGCCTGGTCGACGACCCGATAGCCGGCGAGATCGGCCGACCGCACCAGGCTGCCGCGGCGCATAAGATCCTCGGCCATGATTCTGGCGATCCGGCCTCGATAGAAATCCTCGGCACCGTCGCGGGCCAAACGCTCCAGCGTCGCGCCATAGGCCGGCTGCCGGAGCACGTCGCCCGCCTTGTACGAGGCGCTGCCGTCCTTGAGATAGATCGCGCGCGCTGCCGGATCGCGATCGAACTTGTCCATCAGCGACGGGTAGCCGGGACGCGCCGAGGCCTGGCCATCCGCACGGGTCGACCAGGCGTCCGCGATGTAAGGGTAGACCTCGAACCCGTCGGTCGCGAGCCGGATCGACGGCGCCAGCAGCTCGGCCCAGGAGATCCGGCCGCTGCCGAGGCGTTGGTGCAGCTCCCAGCAGGTCGCGACGAATCCCGGCACCATCACCGAGGGTGGGCCGATCTGGTTGTCCTCGTTGCCGACGATGAAGCGACCGATGGTTTCGGCCCGACCGCCAAGCGTGTCGACCCAGGCCGCCGGAACCGAACCAGAGCCGATCGCGCATTCGCCGTTGAGCACGGTTGCGCGCCCCCCGCGATCCATATGCAGCAGGATCGCGGTGCCGGAGAGGCCGCAGAGGAATGGATTGGCGACGCCTTGGGCGAAGGCCGCGGCGACGGCCGCGTCGGCGGCGTTACCCCCGCGGGCGAGTATCTCGCCGCCGATCCGCGCCGCAGGCGGCTCGGGGCACACGATCATCGACGTCACGTGCGCCCCGCTCCCCTCCGCGACCGGATCCGCGCCCTACTGGCCGATGACGCCGGGCTTCCGCTGCTGTGCCAGCACCGGGAAGTCCTGATACAGCGGCTCCGGCAGCGGATTGCCGGCGTGCCACTTGTCGTAGATCTTCACATAGGTGCCATCGGCCATCATCTCGCCGAGGGCTTTGTCGAGCGCCGCCTTCAGCGTAGCGTTGCCCTTGCGCACCGGGAAAGCGTTCGGATAAGGCGTCGGCGTACGCGCGGCGACCAGGAAATGCGGATAGCGCTTCTGCGTCTCGCCGACCTGCGCCGATCCCATCAGCAGGCCGTCGATCGAGCCGGCGTTGAGCGCGTTGATCATCGCGACCTCGCTCGGGAACGCCATCAGCTTGATCGCGGGCTGGTTGTCCTGCATCCATTTGTCCTGGATGCTTCCCTTAACCACGCCGACGGTCTTGCCCTTGAGGTCGTCGTAGCCCTTGATCCCGGCCTTCGAGTCGACCACCAGCGGGAACCAGCCATAGTACCAGGAGGCCGTGAAGTCGACGACCGCCTCGCGCTCCGGTGTCTTCATCAGGCCGATGGCGGCGAGATCGTACTGCCGGTTGCTGACCGCGGGCAGCGCGCCGGCGAGATCGCTGTGCGCCTTGAACACCGGCTTGAGCCCGATGCGCCGGGCGGCCTCGTTGACGAGATCGATCGCCATGCCGGTCGGCTGCCCGTCCTTGATGAACGAGGTCGGCGGCGTCGCGGGGTTGTAGAGGACCGTCAGCTGGCCCGGCTCGATCGTCTCGACCGCGGCCTGCTGGGCCGAGGCGCCGAAGGCGACCGCAAGCGTCGCGGTGAGGCAAGCGGCGGCAAGAAAGCTGCGTCGGCTCCGCGTCATCGACATCCTCCTGGCGTTGGCGTCGACCAACGTTACACGGCGGCCGCGGCGGCCGGTCATGGGAAGACTTCGGAGCGCCATAGGCTCGACCTATGGCCGCGGTCGGCGGGCCGGAAGAGCCGGCCCGCCTCCCGGCTCAGGGAACCCGGACGTCGAACAGCGGCGCGCC
>CAZZLX010000194.1:0-6901 GCA_964655235.1 uncultured Rhizobium sp. | reverse complement strand
GGCGCTTGTCACCGACGGCCTCGTGCGCGACGTCACCGGCCTGCTCAAGGTCGGCATGCCGGTATTCGCCATCGGCCATAACCCGAACTCGGCGTTCAAGAACGGGCCCGGCACCATCAACCACACGATCTCGTGCGGCGGCGTGCCGGTCGGCCCGGGCGACATCATCGTCGGCGACCGCGACGGCGTGGTCGTGGTGCCGCTCGCGCATGCGGAAGCGATCGCGGCCCAGCTCGAGGTGGTCAAGAAGAAGGAAGCCGACACCGAGGCCAAGGTGCTCTCGCCCGCCGGCAAGACGATGTCGTTCTGGAGCGAGGACGGCGCCAAGGCGCGCGGCGGGGTGCGCTATGTCGACTGACGCGCCGCCGATCAAGGTCCTCTACTTCAACCATGGCGGCCAGGATCTCTACGACCTGGTGAAGAGTTCGGCCCAGCCGGGCATCGAGGTCGTCACGCTCGATACCGGTTCCGAGGAAGAGCGGCTCAAGAAGATCGTCGACTGCGACGCGGTGATCGTCGGCAGCTTCGCGCTCGAACGGCGCTTCATCGACGCCGCGCGCCGGCTCCGCTTCGTCCATCACCAGGGCGTCGGCTACCACGATACGGTCGACACCGCCGCTTTACGGGAACGCCAGATCGCGCTCGCGATCGCGCCCGGCGGCACCTCGATCGGTGTCGCCGAACACACGATCATGATGATGCTCGCGGTCGGCAAGCGGCTCGCTTTCATGGATGCCGAGATGCGGCGCGGCAAGTGGCACACCAACACGCTGCGCGCCGAGTCCCATCAGCTGACCGGCGCCACCGTCGGCATCGTGGGTCTCGGTCGCATCGGCAAGGAGCTCGCCCGGATGCTGACCGTGTTCCGGACGACGACGCTCTACCACGACATCCTCGACATGCCGGCGGATCTGGAGCGCGAGCTCAAGGTCACGCGCGCCTCCCTCGACGAGCTGCTGGCGCGGAGCGACGTGGTCACGCTGCACGTGCCCCTGACCAAGGACACCAAGCACCTGATCAACGCCGAGACGCTGAAGAAGATGAAGCGCGGCGCCTATCTCATCAACAATGCCCGCGGCCCGGTCGTCTCCGAGAACGCGCTGATCGAGGCGCTCAAGAGCGGCCATCTCGGCGGTGCCGGCATGGACACCTACGAGATCGAGCCGCCCCCTGGCATTACGCCGGTCGCGGAGTTCCGCAACGTCGTGCTGACCCCGCATCACGCGCCGGGCACGATCGAGTCGATGAAGCTGAAAATGAACGACATCTTCGCCAACATCGACCGCTTCCGTCGCGGTGAGGCCCTCGAAGACCGCATCGAGCTCGGGTGAATGACCACCACGCCCGAGTCTCGGCTGCCGCGGATCGTGCTGCACGTCATGACGCCGTTCGCCGCGGGCTACGTCATGGTGTGGCTGCTGCGCTCGGTGAACGCCGTCGTGGCGCCCGACCTCGTGCGCGACCTCGGGCTCACGGCGTCGGGGCTCGGACTCCTCACCTCGGCCTATTTCTTCACCTATGCGGCGATGCAGCTGCCGGTCGGCCTGCTGCTCGACCGTTACGGGCCGCGCCGCACGCAATCGGGGCTCTTCCTGCTGGCAGCGCTCGGCTGCCTTGGCTTCTCCGTCTCGCAGAACGAGCTGACGCTCACGCTGTCACGGGCGCTGATCGGGCTCGGTCTTGCCGGCGGGCTCATGACCGGCTTCAAGACCGTGGCGCTCTGGTTCCCGCGCGACAAGGTCGCGATGGGCAACGGCTGCTACATGGCAGTCGGGGGATTGGGCGCCGTGCTCGCGGCGACGCCGTCGAGCCTGCTGGTTCAGGCGATCGGGTGGCGGCCGTCTTTCGTGCTGTTCGGCGCCCTGACCTTCGCGGCTGCCGCTCTCATCTACCTCGTGGTGCCGGAGCGCGGCGGCGGCGGCAAGATCGAGACCTTCCCCGAGCAGCTCCGCGGCCTCGGCCGGGTGGTGCGCGACCGCGTATTCTGGAAGGTGACGCCGATCGTGGCCACCACCAACGCGACCGCGCTTGCGGTGCAGTCGCTGTGGCTCGGGCCCTGGCTCGTGGACGTCGGCGGCCTTTCTCGCAGCGACGCCGCGAACTACCTGATGGCCTGCTCGCTTGGATTCGCCATCGGCGTCGCTAGCGTTGGCTCGCTCATTAGCGCGCTGGTCCGTCGCGGCGGCGATACGCTGACCGTGCTGGCCTATGCGGTGCTGCCGTTCCTCGTCGTGCAGATGGTGATCGTCGGCGGCTTCGCGACCGAGATACTGCTGCCGATCGCGATCGCCTACGGACTCACCGGCCAGGTCGCGACCATGGCGCTCGCCAAGTATCCCGAGCATTTCGGCGTGGCGCTCGCCGGACGCGCCTCGACCGCGACCAACCTCGTCGCCTTCGTGCTCGCTTTCGCGTGCCAATACGCGGTCGGCTGGGTCATCGACTTCTGGCCGCCGGGTCCGAACGGCGGGTACCACCCCGACGGCTACCGCGCCGCCTTCGCCGGTGCGCTCGCGATTCAGCTCGCAAGTTATCTATGGTATCTCGGCTTCCGCGAGCGACGATAGGGCCATGGAGCCGGCGACGTCACAGGGGAAGTCGGAAGCGACCGAGAACTTCCCGGTCGCCGCGCGCTTTCTCGCGCCTGACCATCGCGCGGCGGTCATGGCGTTCTATCGCGCCGCCCGCGCCGCCGACGATATTGCCGACGATCCCGCGCTGCCGCCGGACGAGAAGATCGCGCGCCTGGATGCGATCGCCGCCTCGAACGCCGATCCGCTCCTCGCCCAGCTCCTCCAGGCCTTCCGCCAGGACGCGACCAAGACGCGCTATCGCGACTGGAGCGAGCTCCTGCTCTACTGCCGCTTCTCGGCGGTCCCGGTCGGGCGCTTCCTGCTCGACCTTCACGGGGAGGGTCGTGCGGCGCAGGCCGCATCGGATGCGCTCTGCTCGGCGCTTCAGGTGCTGAACCATCTGCAGGACTGCGGCGAGGACTTCCGCGAGCTCGACCGCGTCTACCTGCCGATGACCTGGATGGGGGCTGAAGGCGCGCAGGTCGACGATCTCCGCGCGGGCCGGACGCAGCCGGCGCTGCGTCGCGTATTCGACCGCGTCCTCGACCGCGTCGACGAACTCGTCGTCCAGGCGCTTCCCCTCTCACGCCAGGTCGCCGATCGTCGCCTCGCGCTCCAGGCCGCGATCACCGCCGCCGTCGCGGCGCGGCTGGCGCGCAAGCTGCGGCGCGGCGATCCACTGGCCGCCCCCGTCAGCCTGTCGAAGGCGGGCTACGCGATCGCGTGCCTCGCCGGCGGTCTCCGCTGGCTCTTTCGTCGATGAGCGACGCCAGGCGCAGCAGCTTCTATTGGGCGATGCGGCTGATGCCCGTTCAACAACGACGCGCGATCTTCGCGGTCTATGCCTGGTGCCGGACCGTGGACGACATCGCCGACGCCGACCTGCCGGTCGACACCAGGCTCGCGGGCCTCGCCTCGGCGCGTTGCGACCTCGACCAGGTCTTCGCCGGCGACGACACCGAGCTCGCCCGCGCCGTCCGTCGCCACGGCATCGAGCGGGCCTGGTTCGAGATGGTGCTCGATGGGTGCGAATGTGACGTCTCAACCCCTTTGCACGAGCCCGAGATGGCGGTGCTCGAACGGTATTGCCATCAGGTCGCCGGCGCCCCGGCCCGCATGGCGGTCGCGATCTTCGGCTGCGACGACGAGGCGGCATCCGACTTCGCCTTCGCCGGCGGCACCGCACTGCAGCTGACCAACATCCTGCGCGACATTGACGAGGATGCGGCGCGCGGCCGCTGTTATCTGCCGCGCGAGGCGCTGGCGACGGGGGACGCCAGGGCATGGCTCGCGGACCGAGCGTCGACCTTCTATGAGCGAGCCGAGGCAAGTGTCCGGCGGTCGGATCGCCGGCGACTCTGGCCAGGTCTTGCCATGCTTCGGCTCTACCGTCGCCTCCTCGACCGCCTGCCGTCGGAAAGCCGTCCACGTCTCGGTACCTTCGAGGCGCTGGTGATCGTGCTCGCCTGCCGGTTCGGATGGTGATCCACGTCGTCGGCGCCGGAATCGCCGGCCTGAGCGCGTCGACCGCGCTTCTCGACGCAGGCGCCGAGGTGCGCGTGCACGAGGCGGCGCCGATGCCGGGCGGGCGCTGCCGCAGCTACGAGGACGCCGGGATCGACCGACGGATCGACACCGGCACGCATCTCCTTCTCGGTGCCAACACGCGCGCGCTTGCCTATCTCGACCGGATCGGCGCCCGCGAGCGCATGATCGAGGTCGCCCCCGCTGCCTATCCCTTCGTCGATCTCGCGAGCGGACAGCGCTGGACCGTGCGTCCGCCGTTCGGCGGCCTGTTGTCCGCGCTTCAACCGGTCGCGCTGGCGGCGCTCAACACAGAGCCCGGCGAGGCTTCGTGGCCGCTGCTCGCCGCCGTGTTCGGCCGGCTGTTCACCGAGCGCGCCTGCCGCCCGTGGATCGCGTCGGACGGCGTCGGCGACGCGCTCGTCGGTCCGGCCGTCGCACGTCTCGGCAACCGCCTCGCCCTCGGCCGACGACTGGTTGCGCTCGACATCGAAGGGACGGAAGTCCGGACGCTTGTCTTCGTCGACGACCAGGTCGCCCTCGGCGCCCGGGACCAGGTGATTCTCGCGATTCCGCCGAACGCGGCCGCGTCGATCGTCCGGGATCTCCCCGTCCCCACCGAGCATCGGGCGATCGTCAACGCCCACTTCCGGGTGCAGGAAGCGGTGCCGACACCGCGTCTGGTCGGCTGCGTCGGCGGGCTCGCACAATGGCTGCTGTGGCGCGGCGACGTGATCTCGGTGACCGTCAGCGCCGCCGGCCGCCTGCTCGGCGAGACGCCGGAATCGCTCGCGCAACGTCTCTGGCCCGAGGTCGCAAGCGCTTTTCTGCTCGATGGAGTGCTGCCGCCGTGGCGCGTCGTCAAGGAGCGCCGCGCGACGATCGCGGCGACGCCGGCGATGGAGCGGCTGCGTCCAACGACGCGCACGCGTTTCACGAATCTGCTGCTTGCCGGCGATTGGATTCGCACGGGACTGCCTGCAACGATCGAGAGCGCCGTGCGCTCGGGCGAGGCCGCGGCTCGGCTCGCTGGCGTGAGTATAGGTCTTGGAGTACTCTAGTATGTGAGTTCTAAACCTGGATGATCCCCTAATAAACCCGGGAGGGAAGTCATGGCGTCGATCCTCGAGAAGCTCGAAAGAGCGGTCATAGCCGGCTTCGTGCTGGCCGCGATCATCTTCTGGCTGCTGGTCCGTCCGGCCGCCTTCGACCACGGCTACTGGACGTTCTTCATGCGCTGGCTGCACGTGCTCAGCGGCGTGATGTGGATCGGCCTGCTCTGGTACTTCAACTTCGTCCAGATCCCGTCGATGCCGAAGATTCCGGACGAGCAGAAGCCCGCGATCGGCAAGGTCATCGCGCCGACCGCCCTCTTCTGGTTCCGCTACGCGGCGCTGGCCACTGTCATCACCGGCCTGCTGCTCGCATGGATGAACGGGTACATCGGCCAGGCGCTGATGCTCGGCGGCGCCGAGGGCGTGCCGCAGCACCGCAACATCGGTATCGGCATGTGGCTCGGCCTGATCATGGCCTTCAATGTCTGGTTCCTGATCTGGCCGAACCAGCAGAAGGCGCTCGGTCTGGTCGACGCGACTCCGGACGAGAAGAAGGCTGCGGCGCGCATGGCCATGCTGGTCTCGCGCACCAACACCGTCCTCTCGATCCCGATGCTCTACGCGATGGTCAGCGCCCAGAACATCTGAGCGCTTCCGTCACCGTCGTTCGCGAGGGGGCCTTCGGGCCCCCTCGTCCTTTTCAGGCCGCTTCGATGTAGGCGAACGGAACGGAAAGCCTGAGCGGCTTCGGCAGCGCCGCTTCGAGGCGGGCGAAAACCTCGGCCTCGCGCAGCGGCACAACCGTCGATCGCCAGCCACCGAGGAACCCCAGCCTGATGAACCAGTGGTTCAGCAGCGCAGCACCGTCGGCGTAGGTCATCGTGTGATCCCGCCGCTCGGTACGGACGACCTTCAACCCGTGTCGGGCCAGCAGATCGCTGACGCCGGCGACGGTCGCCCGCCCCTCGATGTGCCGCCGAAGCAGCCCCGGCTCGCGCTCGGCCCCGGTCTCGGCGAGGACGCGCCTGAGGACATCGTAGAATTCGGCCATGTGGCCGACGAGGTTGGTCGAGAGCGCCAGGCGGCCGCCGCGCTTCAGCACGCGCCGGCACTCGGCGACCGCCGCGTCGGCGTCCTTGAGATTGTTGAGCCCGAGATTGGAGACGATCAGGTCGAAGATACCGTCGCCATAGGGCATCTTCGCCGCATCCCCCTCGTCGAAGACGACATGGGCGACGCCGCGCAGCCTAGCCTTGCCGCGGGCGCGGTCGAGCGCCGCCGCCCACGGATCGAGGCCGCGGACGCGCGACGACGCGCCGAGCCGCTCGGCAAGCTCGATCGCGGGAAACCCGGTACCGCAGCCGACGTCGAGGGCGTGGATGCCGGACGAGACCGGCAGTTGCTCGAGCAGCAGCAGCCCCGCCATTGCCGACCACAGCGGCATGTCGTCGTAGGCCGCAACCAGCGCCGGATCGTTCAGGTCCGCCCGGTAAGACAGGTAGCCGCCCATCCCGGTCCGGGTCCCTAGTCGACGATGAAGAGGATGGCGCCGATCTCGGTCGAGGAACGGTGCGGCTCGGCGCCATCGGCGACCTGATAGCTGGTCCCGGGCAGCAGCGTGAACTTGCGGCCGTCGGCGAGCTCGGTGTCGAGGCGACCCTGCATCACCAGCAGCACGTGGCCCTTCTCGCACCAATGGTCCGAGACGTAGCCCGGCGTGTACTCGACCATGCGCACGCGGATGTCGCC
>CAZZLX010000193.1:0-6906 GCA_964655235.1 uncultured Rhizobium sp. | reverse complement strand
ATCTGGAACAGTACTTCACCGGCCGGATGAAAGCCTGGGGCCTGGTCGAGCCACGCTTTTCGGGCCCCGTCCGCCAGTTCACCGTCGACATGGAAGGACGGCGCGAAGGCGATCTTCTCGTTCTCGACGAGCACTTCGTCTATTCCGACGGCGAGAAGCAGTTCCGCCAATGGCGCATCCGGCGGATGGCGGACGGATCGATCCGGGGCGAGGCCGCGGACGTGACGGGCATGGCCGAGGGCCGGGAGGAGGGGGCGAGCCTGTTCCTAACCTATGCCCTCAACCTCAAGACCAAGAGCGGCGAGTGGCAGTTGGCCGCCGACGACCGGTTGTTCCGGTTCGACGACGACACGGCGCTGAACCGGCTCCGGCTCAGCAAATGGGGCGTGCCGGTTGCCGAGGTGACAATCGCCTTCCGGAGGCTGCCCTAGCGGCGCGCGAGGAAGGCGATCAGGAAGCCCAGGACGCCCAGCACGGCGGCTGCCGGCTGCGCCAGGGTCCAGAGGCCCATGGGGTCCCAGAGCCATGGGAACAGGTAGTGCTGGATGAAGCTGCGCGTCGCCTCAAGGCTGTCGGCGTCCAGCCGGCGCCAGAGTTCGCCCATCCCGGTCAGCTTCCGGGCACCGCCGATCCAGGCCCAGCCGTCGATCGCCAGCATCGCTAGCGCGGCGCCCATCAGGATCCAGCCTATCAGTCGGAACAGGATACTCATCTCGGGGGATGATAACACCGCACGGGTTGCGCCGATGCGACACCTTCGCTAGGTTCCGCGCCGTCCGGAGAGGTGGCCGAGTGGCTTAAGGCGCACGCTTGGAAAGCGTGTGTACGGGAAACCGTACCGAGGGTTCGAATCCCTCTCTCTCCGCCATCCCCCTTCCAAGCCACTGGGAGGCGTAGGTAACACCGGAAATCAGCGGCTTGCGGGCTGCCACTGCCACACCTCGGTGGTACACCTAGGGGATGGGGAAGGTGGCAAAACTCAACTGGCTTCAGCGCCGTCCAGGCGGCACCTACTACATTCGCGTGAAGGTCCCGAAGGACGTTGTCCCATTGCTGGGTAAGAAGGAGGTTACGCAATCCCTCCTCACGAAAGAACCGCGCGAGGCCGCGGTACGATTGCGTATTAAGGCTGCTGAAATCGTCGCCGAGTTCGCGGCGCTGCGACGCAAAGCTGGTCCTGCCACAGTCAAGAAGGCCCTCAGCGACGTCGAGCTAAAGCAGCTCGCCCTGCTTTGGTTTCGCAGTCGAATGCAGGATCTGAATTCCACGCTGACGCCAGCGACGATTGAACCAGACCAGATCGGCGAGGTTGTTGAGAACATCGAGCAGGATCTGAGCTGGATCGGCGACCCTAGAGACGTGGACGCCCGAGTAAGCATGCAGAATTCCGCGCGCAAGTTGCTCGCCGACCAGAGCATCGCCCTCGAACCGACAAGCCCCTCGTTTCACGCGCTCGTGGAGCTGATGACCAAAGCCGAGCTAGAGCGCCTTCGTCTGGCGAAAGCAGAGTTGACCCGCGAGTCCAACACAATGTTTTCGTCAGTAGGGTGGATTGGGCAGCCAGAAGCGGCGACGCAACGAAAGTCCGTATCTTTGTCTGAGCTATTTGAGAGTTTTGTTTCTGAGCCGGGGCGCCAGCATCTCGATCCACGAACTGTGGAGACCTATCGAGCAAAGTTCCGGCTAGTCTCGGCGGTTCTAGGAGGTGATCGGTCGGTTCGCTCGATCACCCGAGATGACTGCAAACGAGTGCAGGAGGCACTGAACATATATCCCAAGAATGCCACGCAGCGATTTCCTGGTCGCTCCGTCGCCGAAGTTCTGGAGATGGCTAGAAGCCAGAGCCTTGAGCCGATGGAACCAAAAACGGCGCGGGGCTATCTGATTTTGTTGTCGTCCCTCCTCGACTTTGGCGTGCGCGGCGGAGATCTGGACAGAAACCCCGCTAAAGGCCTCAAAATTACGAGGGCGCCAACGAAGGAGGGAAGGTCACCTTTCAGTGCGGATGCGCTGAGGCGGATCTTCGCATCTGAGCACTATCGAGGCGGCTCTCAACAACAACAGGAAAGGGCCGGGGAGTTTTGGGTGCCGCTAATCGGTCTTTTCACCGGGATGCGCCTCAATGAGTGCTGCCAGCTCCTGGTGAGCGATGTGACGGAAGAAGGCGGCGTATGGGCGATCCACAATCGGCTGGATGGGCGGAAAAAAAGGCTGAAGACAGCGGCGGCGAAACGCGTTGTGCCGGTACATCCCGAACTAGTGAAGATAGGTTTTATCGAGTTCGTGCAGCAGTGCCAGCGCGCTACGCACCCGGACGGTCAGCTATTCCCGGAACTGCCGACTGGCAAGAAGGGATACAAGTCTGATCCGTTCCAAAAGTCCTTCCGGCGCTTTCTAAACAGGATCGGCGCTGACGAGCCGAACACCAGTTTTCATTCCTTTCGCCACGGCTTTAATGACGCGATGCTCGAAGCTGGAATTCCAGACGATCGCGCGCGTGCCCTTGGCGGTTGGTCAAGCGGTGGCCGGAGCGCACGTGATGGCTACGGCAAAGGTTTTACACGCGCGACGCTGCTGAGCGAGATCAGCAAGATCCACTTTCAGGGATTGGATCTCTCACACCTGTACGTGGATGACTGATTTTGCTCTGTAGACATAAGTTCGCCCTACTCCTGCGGTAAGATTATGAGTATGGGCGTATCAAGGAATGTGACCGATGTGAGGGGCGTTGCGGTCACTAATCCGATTTCGATTTTCTCTTCGTCCGGCTTGCCAGTGCTACCCGTGAGCCTGCGTTCTCTCGTCCATCAGAGCCGTACGAATGGATAGCTTCGAGGTGGGCGAGCGCCTGAGAAAGGGCTCGATCATCGAGGCCCCGCAGCAGTGCTCGCGCTCGCAGCTCCTGTTCGATCCGAGAAGGCGACGCGCCATCAAACTCTGCGATCTCAACAAAGTCAGCCAGAGGCTTTCCAAGTACCCGAGCGATGCGCTCCAGGGTCGGAAGCGACGGCGTGTACTTGCCGCGCTCGATATTGGAGATAGTGGCCGAAGTCCGCTCGATCGCTTCCGCCAGCGCCTCTTGGCTGAAGCCTGCGCCCCTACGCGCCCCCCGTACCTTGCCCCCTATCGCACTCTTCAAGTCGGAACCTCCCGACCCGAAGTCTCATTTCAGGCGCTCGCATGGACCAGAAAGCGAGCTATATTTTTTTGTGTGAAACTAGAAGCAAACTTTGCAACCGGTTGCAAACGGGCAAAGCCCCCGGCGCGGGCGCATCGGACAGGATCTTAGGGAGAGCGACATGGAGGACATGGGAGCGAACATTAGGGGGCTGTTGATGCTGGTTGCAGCGGCGGGGATCGGATACTCGATCTTCCGCTTGGCCAAACCCAAGCCCCCTACCTGGACACGGCGGCGTGCTGTCTACCTTCTGGCGGCCTCTTGGATCGTGCCAGGGATCGCTACCGCTATCATTGCGCCCCAGGGCAGGCTAAGCGCTCAGCAGGCACCTCTGGCGATCCCAGCAACTCCTAGCGCCGCTGTTTCACCCGCGGCGCCGACAGATGCGGAGATAGCGAGCTTTGCGCGAGGCGTGAGTTCGCGGTTCGATGCTGCTGGGCTAGTCGATCAGGAAGCGGGGCCGCTCAAAGGACGACTGCTTCGGATCTCTTACACACGCAAAGAGGCAGCAGATGAAGAGAGCTTCATCGTGCTTGGCGCGGAGGAGTTGCGTCGAGCTGCTGAAAAAATTACCGACCGCTATCGGGGCCATCTCTCTGGAATTCAGATCGTCTGGAATGCGCCAACCCGCGATCCAAGGACGGGCAACTCAGATATCTCGATCGCCTATGTTCTGGGCTATCCGATGAGTGATCTGGCCAGGATCAACTGGCCCAACTTCGAATACGCCGATTTCTTGAACCTTGCGCTAGTGGACGCCAAGAGCGTTGGTCGCAAGATCGCGGCTGTCTATTGCCAAGGGGCGAGCGCCAGCCGCGTCTCCGCTAAGTTTTGCAAGGATGCGGCGAGAGAATAGACATGTCGCAGCACGCGCGATTAGTCGAGACGCAAAACCCCTCGTCCCATAGCTCGGATGCAACCGAAGCAAGCACGTCCCGTCGACAGAATGGGGGGCTGACTACAAGCATAGGACCGATTCTTTGTCGTCAGGGGTCAAGAGATGCCGGCACTAGCCGGTTCGTGGGCTACTTCCGAGTGAGCACGGAGAAGCAAGGGCGGTCCGGTCTAGGATTGGACGCTCAGCGAGCGGCAGTGTCCGGGTACATTGGACACCACGGCGGCTTGCTGATCGCCGAGTTCACAGAAGTCGAAACAGGCAAACGTGGTGATCGCCCCAGGCTCGCGGAAGCTCTGTCTGTGTGCCGACGTGAAAGGGCGACGCTCATCATTGCGAAGCTCGACCGGCTCGCAAGAAACGTGGCATTTATCGCCAACCTCATGGAGGCGGACGTTCCATTTATCGCGGTCGATATGCCTTATGCGGAGAAGCTTACCCTACACATTTTCGCCGCGATGGCCGAAGAGGAAGCAAGACGTATCGGCCAGAGGACACGCGCGGCGCTCGCGGCGGCTAAGGCGCGCGGTACGGTGCTAGGTGCTAACGGGAAGCTGCTTGCAAAGGCGGAGATTGAGCGGGCCGACGAGTTTGCGCGGCAGATCGCCCCAACTGTGATCGAGCTTCGGCACTCGGGCGCCAGGACGGATCGTCAGTTAGCCGCAGCCCTCAACTCCCGGGGGGTATTGGGGCCGCGCGGCGGCCGATTTCATCTCCGTTCGGCTCAACGCCTTCGGCGGCGGATGGAAGGTCTAGGGCTTCTTGTGCCAAGGCGCCGAAATTGACGCTGCGAGCTAGACTGTCGCTTACAATTCTCCTCCTGTGTTTCCCGCACGTCGGTTCACTTGGGGCTAGCTTAGTGGGGACGGCTACGGTGATCGATGGTGACACGGTTGAGGTTGCTGGCGCGAAGATCCGGCTCTTCGGAATAGACGCCCCTGAGCTCACCCAGAAGTGCCGCTTGCAAGCGGAGATCTATCGATGCGGAGAGCGTGCCAAGAGTGCCCTAGCAGCACTCCTGGAGGGCCGTGAAGTTCACTGCCAGGGCAACGCCTATGACCGATATGGTCGCCTGCTGGCCGTTTGCTCTAACGGGCTCACAGACGTGAATGGCGCTATGGTCCTGATGGGCTGGGCGATAGCTTATCGGCGCTTTAGCGGCATCTACGTAGGGCTGGAGGAGCAGGCGAAAGCGGCGCGTGCAGGAATGTGGGCGGGCGCCTTTGTTGAACCCGAGGTTTGGCGTCGTGAGAAGTTAGAGGTTCCGGTTCATTGATGGCCAAAAGCGTTATCCCGAAAAAGCGATCCGCCACCGAGCCGGCAATCCGGAAGAAGCCACCGACGCCGAAGCGGCAAGCTGACGCGGCTTCGGGAACAGCCACACTGACCGCGTTGTCTCGCGCTGATCAGTTCCGTGTGGAGGTGTCGCCGACCCTGGATCCCGACAGGCGGAGTGAGCTCGGCCAGTTCATGACGCCTGAGCCGGTGGCGACGCTGCTAGCTGGCATGTTTGGGCCTCTTCCGCCTGAAGTGCGTCTGCTAGACGCCGGCGCAGGCGTCGGTGCCCTCTCTGCGGCGTTTGTCCATGCAGTTTGCGCGAGGCGCGTCCGACCGGAGCGGATCGAGGTGACCGCGTTTGAGATTGAACCGGCCCTGGTTAAGCGGCTGAAGCAGACGCTCGCAGCGTGCGAGGAGGATTGCCGGTCGGTCGGGATTGACTTCACCAGCAGAGTCATCTCCGACGATTACATTCTGAATTCGAGCGAGCCTCTGATGGCGGATCGCAGGCAATACCAGTGCGCCATCCTCAATCCGCCTTACGCGAAGATCAACAGCGGTTCGAAGACGCGCTACGCTCTTCGGACCCTCGGTATTGAAACGTCCAATCTCTACACCGCGTTCATTTCAGTTGCGCTAGGGCAACTCGAGATCGGCGGGCAACTCGTCGCCATTACCCCCCGTAGCTTCTGTAACGGAACCTACTTTGACGGCTTTCGGCGGGCGCTTCTCAGCCAATCCGCACTCACTCGCATCCATCTCTATGGCTCGCGAAAGAAGGCGTTTGCCGATGATGATGTGCTTCAAGAGAGCATAGTGTTCAAGCTGGTGCGTGGAGAGCAGCAGCCGCCGACAGTGCACATGTCGCTAAGTAGCAGCCCCAATGCGCCGGATCTTATGGAGAGGGATGTTCCCTTCTCGGAAGTGGTCGTTCCCACCGACCCGCATAAGTACATTCGCCTCCCCGTCTCGACGGAGGACGGAGAACTAGCCAGAAAGGTGGGTGCGCTGCCCTGCGGTCTTCGCGATCTGGAGATTACTGTGTCAACGGGGCGGGTCGTGGATTTCAGGGCAAGGTCGCATCTGCGAAAGCAGCCCGAGGCGGGTGCAATCCCTCTGATCTATCCAAGCCACTTTGAGAACGGTTTTGTTCAGTGGCCACGGGAGGGAAAGAAGCACAATGCGCTTGCGTTCAACGAGAGCACGTTTGACCTCGCTGTGCCGCGTGGCGTTTACGTGCTCACCAAGAGGTTTACGTCGAAAGAAGAGCGGCGGCGGCTTGTCGCGGTGATCTACGATCCCGACCGAGTAGACGCTTCCCATGTCGGTTTCGAGAACCACCTGAACTATTTTCATCAATCGGGCGCCGGCCTGACTATGCCGCTTGCCAAGGGCCTTGCACTGTTCCTCAACTCCACAGCTGTGGACGAGTTTTTCAGGCTTTTTAGCGGCCACACGCAAGTGAACGCGACGGACCTACGGAACCTACGATACCCGACGCGGACGCAGCTGGAGCAGGTGGGCGCGGTTGTTCGAGACCGTATCCCTTCGCAAG
>CAZZLX010000192.1:0-6918 GCA_964655235.1 uncultured Rhizobium sp. | reverse complement strand
GCGCTCTATGCCTACACGCATGTCGCCGATGAGGGCGAGTTCGACCGGCAGAACTATCCGTCGGTCCAGGCCTGGATGGCGCGCGTCAAGGCACAGCCGGGCCACATCCCGATCGACCAGGTCTGACCCCATGGCGAGCCGGGCCTTCGAAGGCGGATGCCTTTGCGGCCAGGTTCGCTACCGCATCGTCGGCGCCGAGCCGAAGTCTCCCGGCTACTGCCACTGCCGCATGTGCCAGCGCGCCACCGGCGCCCCGGTCACCGCCTGGGCCAGCTTTCCGGCGTCGGCCGTCCGCTTCACCGGCGAGATGCGGGCCTACGAGTCCTCGCCCGGGACGCATCGCGGCTTCTGCGCGAACTGCGGCTCGTCGCTGGCGACGACGAACGCGGATTCCGAGATGATCGCAGTCTCCATTCCGACGCTGGACGAGCCCGAGCGCGTGCCGCCCGCCGTGCATGTATGGTGCTCGAGCCAGTTGCCCTGGCTCTGGATCGAAGACGGACTCGAACATCGGGAGCGCTGATGACGCCGAAGCTCTTCTACTTCCCCGGCAACGCCAACCTGGCGCCGCACATGGTGCTGGAAGAGATGGGCGTCCCCTACGAGCTGGTCCTCGTCGACCGCGCGACCAACGCGCACAAGTCGGCGGAGTACATGAAGCTCAACCCGATGGGCCGCATCCCCACATATGTCGACGGCGACCTGGTGATCTCGGAGACCGCGGCGATCTGCCTGCATCTCGCCGACAAGCACCACATGCTGGCCCCGGCGCTGGGCACCGCCGAACGCGGGCGCTTCTACTCCTGGCTCATGTACCTGACCAACACCGTGCAGGCGGAGCTGATCTTCTATTTCTATCCGGAGAAGATCGCGCAAGGCGACGCCGCGCGGGCCGAGATCAAGGCGTCGGAGGAAGCACGCGTCTCGGGCATGTTCGACACGATCGAGCAGACGCTTGCCGACGGCCGGCCCTACCTGCTCGGCCAGAGCTACACGATCCTCGATCCCTACCTGCTGATGCTCGGCCGCTGGACCCGCAACATGGCCCGCCCGGCGCGCGACCTGCCGAAAACCGGCGCCTATATGCGCCGGCTGCTGGAGCGGCCGGCGATCCAGAGGACCTTCGCGCAGGAGAACCTTAAAGCGCCGTTGATCTGAGCCACATATCAGTCACTCGGATTACGGATATGTCACCAGTTACAGGGGGCTCGATGATGTAGTTAATGTTCTGCACACCACATCACCGCCTAACCCATCAGAACTCTTCAAGAATATCAACGTCACGCCGAAGAGTGCGATGAGCTGGCAAAGAAGGCGCTGGCGCCCGAGCAGCGCGACATGATCGCCCAGATGGCCGAGACATGGCGGATGCTCGCCGACCAGCGCCGGCGGAAGCTCTCCCGCCGCGCGGTGCAGCCCTCGATCCTGGACGAGAAGAACGACCCGCCGCAGAACGACGACTAGGCCCAAGCAGCCTAGGCCCGGAAGGTCATCTTGCGGCCGCGCCGGTTGTAGGCGAGCGGCAGCAGCGCGCGGGTATCTTCGACCCCGGCGAGCAGCGGCGCCTCGTCGGCGGCCATCAGGCGGCGCTCGAACTCGTCCTGCCTCTCCAGCCTGCCGTCGCCGTGCACATGCACGATCGAAAATCCCTTCGGCGCCAGGTGGCGCGCAACCAGGATCGCGCGATGGCAGTCCATCGGGTCCTTCTCGGCGCACATCAGGCAGCAACGCATCGAGCGCGCGAGCTCGGCCGCGTCGTCGAGGCCGTCGCGGAAAGCATTCGTCGCCGCGACCTTGGCATAGTCGACCGCGCCGCCGGCGTAGCAGACCGTGTCCTTCGGCCGCCCGCCGAGCCGGTCGCCGAGATAGCGATAAGCGATGCCTGCGTCCGTCAAGCCGCGCTCCATCTCTGCGCAGTTGAACTGCGGATAGCGCCGGGACGCCGGCATCGAGCGCACGTCGATCAGGCAGGCGATCCCGTTCGCCTGCAGCAGCGAGACAAACTCGGGCCACGGATGGCTCGAATGTCCGATGGTGAAGACGAGCGGCGTGTCGGTCATGATAGATTCAGTGCTACCAAAGGTTTTCGAGCCACGGGGGGCTGCGATGCCGATGCCTGACTATCAAACTCTGATGCTTCCGCTACTCACATTGGCAGCAAAGGGAGAAACACGAGTACCAGATGTCGAGCAGCAAATTGCGGACGAGTTCAGCCTTACCGCACAAGAGCGTGACCAGTTACTTCCTAGTGGTCGTCAGAAGGTGCTGCACATCGAATTCACTGGGCCAAGTTCTATCTGACGAAGGCGGGGCTAATTGATGTTCCGCGCCGCGGTCGCTTCGTTGCAAGCGCAGAAGGGAAGGCACTACTCGCCAGCAAGCCTGGCAAGATAACCGTTGAGCTTCTTCAAAAGTATCCAGGCTTTGTGGAGTTCTATCGAGGCCGCGCGTCAGACGGCGACGATTCAGCCACGCCTCAACCGATATCTGCTCCGTCAACCCCCGACTCTACGACCACGCCTGAAGAGCAAATTGAAACCGCATTTCTCGCGCTGCAGTCAGCACTTCGCGCTGATCTTCTTCAGCGCATCCTTCAAAACTCGCCGGGATTCTTCGAGCAGGTTATTATCGGCCTGCTGGTCTCGATGGGTTACGGCGGCTCTCATAAGAATGCCGCCGAACAGTTAGGTCGAAGCGGTGACGGCGGCGTGGACGGCGTCATCAATGAAGACCGTCTTGGGCTAGACCGCGTCTATGTGCAGGCAAAGCGCTATGGAATTGGCAACGCCGTTGGGCGCCCAGAAATCCAGGGCTTTGTTGGAAGTCTCGTCGGATATGGCGCGACAAAGGGTGTTTTCGTTACGACATCGACTTTTAGTCGACAAGCTATCGACTATGCACGGCATCTGTCTCAGCGGGTGATCCTGATAGACGGCGAGCGACTGACCGATCTGATGATTGAACACAATGTAGGTGTCCGAACTAGCAGGGCGATGGAGTTCAAGCGGCTGGATGAAGACTTCTTCACCGAGGACGAGTGAAAGAGGAAGCGGTTCGATGCAGCACCAGATGTCCCTCATCACGCTCGGCATCGCCGACGTCGCGCGCTCGCGCCGCTTCTATGGCGAGGGCTTCGGCTGGAAGCCGGTCGCCGAGATGACGGACATCACCTTCTACCAGCTGAACGGCTTCGTGCTGGCGATGTGGCTTCGCAAGAGCCTCGAAGAGGACATGCAGCGCGCCGGCAATTCGCAGAAGGGCGCCTTCGCCATGGCGCACAACGTGCGAAACAAGGAAGAGGTCGATCCGGTGATGGAGCAATTGCTCAAGGCCGGCGGCAAGCTGCTGCGCAAGGCCGACGCCCCGCCGCATGGCGGCTATCGCGGCTACGTCGCCGACCCCGACGACCACGCCTGGGAGATCGCGTGGAACCCGGCCTGGCCGATCAGTCCCGAGGGGTATGTGACGGCGAAATTCGGCTGAGCGCTAAAGCGCCTTCGCCTTTTCCCTCAGCACGTACTTCTGGATCTTCCCCGTCGACGTCTTCGCCAGCGGGCCGAAGACGATCGTGCGCGGGACCTTGAAGCTCGCCATGTTCTGCTTGCAGAAGGCGATGATGTCGTCGGCGCTCGCGGTTTTGCCTTCCTTCAATGTCACGAAGGCGCAGGGCGTCTCGCCCCATTTCTCGTCGGGGCGCGCGACCACGGCGGCTTCGAGCACGGCCGGGTGGCGGTAGAGCACGCCCTCGATCTCGATGGTCGAGACGTTCTCGCCGCCGGAGATGATGATGTCCTTCGAGCGGTCCTTGAGCTCGATGTAGCCGTCGGGATGGCAGACGCCGAGGTCGCCGGTGTGGAACCAGCCGCCGGCGAAGGCCTCGTCGGAGGCTTTCCTGTTCTTGAGGTAGCCCTTCATGACGATGTTGCCGCGCATGAAGACCTCGCCGATGGTCTTGCCGTCCGGCGGCACCGGCTCGAGCGTCTTCGCGTCCGCCACCATCAATCCTTCGAGCACCGGATAGCGCACGCCCTGGCGCGCCTTGATCGCGGCCTGCTCGTCCGCCGGCAGCTTGTTCCACTCCTCGTGCCAGGCGCAGACGACGGCGGGTCCGTAGACCTCGGTCAGCCCGTACACATGCGTGATGTCGAAGCCGAGCTTCTCCATGCCCTCGATCACCGCGGCCGGCGGCGCCGAGGCGGCGGTCATCATCTTGATGCGCCGCCCGCCGAAGTCGCGCGTCTGCTCCGGCTTCGCATTGAGCAGCAGGCCCATGACGATCGGCGCGCCGCAGAGATGGGTGACGCCCTCGTCGGCGATCGCATTGAAGATCGCCTTCGCCTCGACGCGACGCAGGCACACATTGGTGCCGGCGAGAGCCGCGAGGGTCCAGGGGAAGCACCAGCCGTTGCAGTGGAACAGCGGCAGGGTCCAGAGATAGGTGGGCTTCGACGGCAGGCTCCACACCAGGATGTTGCCGAGCGCGTTCAGGTAGGCGCCGCGATGGTGATAGACGACGCCCTTCGGGTTGCCGGTGGTGCCCGAGGTGTAGTTGAGCGCGATCGCCTGCCACTCGTCGGCCGGATGGTCCCAGGCGGCGTTCAGATCGCCCTCGGCGAGGAACGCCTCGTAGTCCTTCTCGCCGAGGCTCTCGCCGCCGGGCCCGAGCGGATCGACGATGTCGATGACGGTGATCTTCCTCTTGAGCTGCTTGAGTGCCTCCTTGATCACGCCCGAGAACTCGGTGTCGGTGATCAGGACCTTGGCCTCGCCGTGCTCGAGGATGAAGGCGATCGTCGCCGCGTCGAGCCGATAGTTGAGCGCGTTTAGGACGGCGCCCGCCATCGGGATCCCGAAATGCGCCTCGACCATCGCCGGCACGTTCGGCGCCATGATCGCGACCGTGTCGCCCTTGCCTATGCCGCGCTGCTTCAGCGCCGAGCAGAGCCGGCGGCAGCGGGCATAGGTATCGGCCCAGCTGTGCCGCGTCTTGCCGTGCACCACCGAGGTCCGCGTCGGATAGACCGCGGCGGCCCGCTCGAGGAAGCCGAGCGGCGACAGTGGCACGTAGTTCGCGGGGTTCTTGTCGAGGTCGATGTCGTAGGGCGAGGTCATGACGAAACAGATAAGCCGAGCCGGCCGCGGATCGCAAATGCTCAGCGACGGAGGAGGGGACACGATGTCGCTCCTCGACGTGGCACCCTTGGCAAGCCACGAGCGCCGGATCATCCTGCACCCCAAGAAAGATCAGAGGGGGAACCGCCTATGACCGGGCGCCATGCCGAGGCTCACCGCCGCTCGCTCGAAGACAAGGAAGGCTTCTGGCTGGAGGCGGCGAAATCCGTTTCCTGGACCACGCCGCCGACCCGGGCGCTGGATTCCTCCAGGCCGCCCTTCTACCGCTGGTTCCCGGACGGGCGGCTCAACGTCGCCCACAGCTGCCTCGACCGCCATGTCGAGGCCGGGCGTGGCGACCAGGCGGCCTTGATCTACGACAGCCCGATGACGGGCCGGATCGAGACCTTCACCTACAGGCAGCTCACCGAGCGCGTGGCGAAGTCCGCGGGCGGGCTCCGCGCGGTCGGCGTCGAGAAGGGCGATCGCGTCCTGATCTACATGCCGATGATCCCGGAAGCCGTGGTGGCCATGCTCGCCTGCGCGCGGCTCGGCGCGATCCACGGCGTCGTCTTCGGGGGCTTCGCGGCACCGGAGCTCGCGACCCGCATCGACGACGCCAAGCCGAAGGCCATCGTCTTCGGCTCCTGCGGGCTCGAGCCCGGGCGCATCGTCGCCTACAAGCCGCTGGTCGACCAGGCGATCGAGATCGCCCAGCACAAGCCGAAGGTCTGCGTCGTCTTCCAGCGGCCCGAGCAGAAGGCCGCCCCCGTCGCCGGCCGCGACGTCGACTTCGCCGAACTCGAAGCGAAATCGGCGCCGGTCGATCCGGTCGACATGGCATCGACCCATCCGCTCTACATCCTCTACACCTCGGGCACGACCGGTATCCCGAAGGGCGTGGTCCGCGACGGCGGCGGCTACGCGGCTGCGCTGATCTGGTCGATGAAATACGTCTACGACATCAAGCCGGGCGAGGTGTGGTGGACCGCCTCCGACGTCGGCTGGGTCGTCGGCCATTCCTACATCGTCTATGCACCGCTGCTGCTGGGCGCGACCACGATCCTCTACGAGGGCAAGCCGGTCGGCACGCCCGATGCCGGCGCCTTCTGGCGCGTGGCCTCGCAGCACAAGGTGGTCGCCTTGTTCACCGCGCCGACGGCGTTCCGCGCGATCAAGCGCGACGACCCCGACGGCCTGCTGATGAAGAACTACGACCTCTCGAAGTTCAGGACGCTGTTCCTCGCCGGCGAGCGCTGCGATCCGAACACGCTGCTGTGGGCGGAAGAGAAGCTGAAGGTGCCGGTGGTCGATCACTGGTGGCAGACCGAGACCGGCTGGCCGATCACCGCCAACTGCCAGGGCCTCGAGCCGATGAAGGTGAAGCCGGGATCCTCGACCAAGCCGGTGCCGGGCTGGGACGTCCAGTCGCTCGACGGCGAAGGCCGGCAGGTCAAGGCCGGCGAGGTCGGCGTGCTCGCGATCAAGCTGCCGCTGCCGCCGGGCTCGCTGCCGACGCTCTGGAACAACGACGCCGGCTATCTCAGGTCCTACCTCCAGGAGTTCCCGGGCTACTACAAGACCGGCGACGCCGGGTATCTCGACGAGGACGGCTACGTCTTCGTCATGACCCGCACCGACGACATCATCAACGTCGCCGGCCACCGCCTCTCGACCGGCGGCATGGAGGAAGTGCTCGCCAATCATCCCGACGTCGCCGAGTGCGCGGTGATCGGCGTCGCCGACGAGCTCAAGGGCCAGCTGCCGCTGGGCCTCCTGGTGCTGAAGGCCGGCGTGTCCAAATCG
>CAZZLX010000191.1:0-6930 GCA_964655235.1 uncultured Rhizobium sp. | reverse complement strand
AGCGTCTCGACCTGCTGGAAGTCGTCGTCGATCGCCTTGAACTTCTTGCGCAGCCGCTTGATGTGGCTGTCGATGGTGCGGTCGTCGACGTAAACGGATTCGCCGTAGGCGGCATCCATGAGATTGTCGCGGCTCTTCACGTGGCCCGGACGCTGCGCCAGCGCCTTCAGGATCAGGAACTCCGTGACGGTCAGCGCGACGGGCTGCCCCTTCCACGTGCACTGGTGGCGCTGCTGGTCGAGCACCAGGGGCCCTCGGGTCAGCACCTGGTCCTGGCCCGGCTCCTTGTCGCCCTTCGCTTCCTTGCGGCGAAGCAGCGCGCGAATCCGCTCGATCAGCAGTCGCTGCGAGAAGGGCTTCCTGATGTAGTCGTCGGCGCCCATGCGCAAGCCCAGCACCTCGTCGATCTCCTCATCCTTCGAGGTGAGGAAGATGACGGGCAGCGACGAGGTCTTGCGCAGGCGCTGCAGCAGCTCCATGCCGTCCATCCGCGGCATCTTGATATCGAGAACGGCAAGGTCCACCGGGCGCTGGGACAGCGCCTTGAGGGCGGACTCGCCATCTCCGTAGGTCTTGACGTCGAAGCCTTCGGCCTCGAGCGCCATGGAGATGGAGGTCAGGATGTTCTGGTCGTCGTCGACAAGGGCGATCGTATGACGCACGGCTTCTGGCTCTCCCCGGGGCGGGACGCTGCTGTTCTGCCACAGATTCTGGGCAAGAATACGGCGCCCGCCAACTGGTTACGGCTTCGCCTCCCTGGTATAGGCTCAAGGACCATGCGCCGCCTCCTCCTCAATGTGGTCATTTTCCTCCTCGCTTTCGATGCCTTTGCGCTCACGGCATCGGCAGCGGACCTTGCGATCGAGCAGCCCTGGGCCCGGGCGACCCCCGGCCGGGCCCCGACAGGTGCCGCCTACCTGACCCTGGTCAACCGGGGGAGGGACGACGACAAGCTGCTCGGCGCCGCTACGCCGGTCGCCGGTAAGGTCGAGCTCCACGGCAGCCGGGCCGCCGCCGGTCATGGAGGCCATGTGATGGAGATGCGCCCGGTGGCCGAGATCGAGGTCAAAGCCGGACAAAGCGTCGTCTTCAAGCCGGACGGGCTGCACGTGATGCTGGTCGGACTCAAAGCGCCGCTCAAGGAAGGCGAGCGCTTCCCGCTGACCCTCCGCTTCGCCAAGGCGGGCGAGGTCAAGATCGAGGTCCCGGTGGCCAAGGCCGGCGCCATGGCACCGCCGAAGTGAGCTCGGCGGGCGCCTCCGTCCGCCGGCTGATCCGCGGCCAGGACCGCGCCAGCCTCGCGACGCTGCTCGTTTCCGACGGCACGCCCTATGCGTCGCTGGTGCTCTACGCGACGCTCCCCGACGCCACGCCGATCCTCCTGCTGTCGAACCTCGCCGAGCACACCAAGAACTTGAAGGCCGATCCGCGTGCCTCGCTGCTGGTGGACGGCACCGCCGGCCTTGCGGATCCGCTGACCGGCGCGCGGGCGACCCTGGTCGGCCGGCTCGAAAGAATCGACGGCGAGCTCGCCCAGGCCCGATACGTGGCGCGCCATCCTTCGGCCGAGGCGTATGTCGGCTTCGGCGACTTCGGCTTCTACGCGCTCAAGTTGGCGCGCGCACACCTGGTGGCGGGTTTCGGACGCATTCATTGGATCGATGCCGGCGAGATCCTGGAGACCGTGCCTGCCGCTCTGATCGAGCGCGAAACCGACATCGTCGCGCACATGAACGACGATCATGCCGAGGCGGTCGGCCTCTACGCCACCCGCCTGCTCGGCCGCAGCGGCGACGGCTGGCGAATGACCGGCATCGACAATGAGGGCGCCGATCTCCGGCGCGAAGGCGAGGTCGCGCGGCTGGAGTTCTCGACACGGATCGAAGATGCAGAGGCGGCTCGACGCGAGCTCGTCCGCCTGGTCAAGGAAGCTAGAGCCAAGGAGACGTCATGACGCTCAAGGGAAAAGTCGCGCTGGTAACCGGGTCTACCAGCGGAATCGGGCTCGGCATCGCCCGCGAGCTGGCGAAGCAGGGCGCTTCGATCATGCTGAACGGGTTCGGCGATGCGGCGACGATCGAGGGCGTGAAGAGGGAGATCGCCGGACTCTCCGGCGGCAAGGTGGGCTTTTCGGGCGCGGACCTCTCGAAGCCGGCCGAGATCGAGATGCTGTTCGCCGAAAGCAGAAAGCAGCTGGGAGCGCCCGATATCCTGGTCAACAACGCCGGCATCCAGCACACCGCGCTCATCGAGGACTTCCCGATCGACAAGTGGGATGCGGTGATCGCGATCAACCTCTCCGCCGTCTTCCACTGCACCCGGCTCGCCCTCAAGGACATGAAGGCGAAGAACTGGGGACGCATCATCAACATCGCTTCGGCCCACGGCCTCGTCGCCTCGGTGCAGAAGGTCGCCTATGTCGCTGCCAAGCACGGCGTGGTCGGAATGACCAAGGTTACGGCGTTGGAGACCGCCGAGACCGGCGTCACCTGCAACGCGATCTGCCCCGGCTGGGTGCTGACGCCGCTGGTGCAGAAGCAGATCGACGCGCTGGCCGAGCGCGAGAAGCTTTCACCGGACGCCGCCAAGATGCGGCTCCTCGGCGAGAAGCAGCCGAGCAAGGAGTTCGTCACGCCGGAGCAGCTCGGCGGGCTTGCCGTCTTCCTCTGCTCGCCGGCCGCCGCACAGATCCGCGGACAGGCGATGCCCGTCGATGGCGGCTGGACGATTCAGTAGCCGCTAGTAGGTCGAAGCGATCACCGCTTCGTTGCCGGCATGGTTCGCGGCGATCTCGACGGTCAGCTTGCGAAGGAAGGCTTCCGCAAATCCGCCATTGCCGTCGGCGACCACGGTGAAGGCGCCGGGACCACCAATCACGTTGTCGCCGTACCAATCGGCGACCTTGGGCTCGATCGGCGTCACGATCGGCAGACCGTTGATGGTGATCCCCTCCTTGAGCGCGGCCGAGCGCATGGCCGGAAGGTCGAGGCCGCAGTTGCTGGCGCCGTCGCCGCTGACGTCGACGATCCGGCGGCTGGCATAGTCGTCCCAGGGCCTGAGCTCGTCGGTGATCATCTTCAACATGGTGCCCATGCAGGTTCCGCCGGACTCGGCGCGCTGCATTGCGCGCATGTCGTGCGCCAGCGCCTGGATCTCGTTCGGGTTCTCCACGACGCGCCAGCCGATCACCATCCGCGGCGCCGTGCCCCACTGGACGACGGCGATCGCGACGCGGCCTATCTGGCCGCGGCGGACCGCCTGGGCGAACTGGTCGCTGCCGACTGCGCTGGCGATGCCTTCGCGCTGGGTCTTCCAGGCGTCGTCCGAGATGCTGCCTGAAACGTCGAGGGCGAGGACGAGAGCGACGTCGACGGGCTGGCGCTCTCCGGCCGAGGGGGCGGTCGTCGAGAGCAGGAGCCCGATCAGGGCGAGGGCCAAGCGCTTCATTTGTGTCCTCCGGTGGCGATATCGCCACGCGGTAGTCAACGCCGACCACGACCGCTCGTTGCGGGGTAAGGGGGTGTGCCCTTTTTACGCGGCGTCCTTTCGGCCGGATATGTTCCCGGATTCGCTCGGAACCTTCAGCTGCGGAAACAGGAAGGCCATCTCGGGCGCACCTCGTTAGTCGGCGTTCGACTTGGCCACTTCGGCTCCCAACAGGAAGATCTGAGCCGAATAGTAGACCCACATGAGGACAACGATCGGGGTGCCGGCGGCGCCGAGCACGCTGACCACGCCTGTCGATCCGATGTATTCGGCGATCAGAAACTTGCCGAAAGCGAAAAGCAGCGAGGCGATCACCGCCCCGATCCACGCGTCTCGCCAGGCGACATAGGTGCCGGGCAGTATCCGGTAGTTCGCGGCGAACAGCACCGTCACCACGACGAAAGAGATGATCGCGTTGGCGACTGTCAGGGTCACCATCACGCCGGGCATCCAGAACGACAGCCACTCGCTGGCGGCGGCGAGCGCGGCGCTAACGATGAGCGCCACGAGCAGGATGAAGCCCATGACTACGATCAGGGCAAGGCTGGTCAGCCTCCCTCGGATCAGGTCGTGGATCACCGAGCGCTTCGATTGGGGCGTGCGCCAGATCACGTCCAGCGAATGCTGAATCTCGGCGAAGACGGTGGTCGCTGCGACAAGAAGCAGGCCGGTGCCGATCACCGCCGCCAGGCCCTTCCGTTCGGCGGCGCCCGCGCCCTTGATCATCGTCGCTATGACCTTGGCACCTTCCGGCCCGATCAGGCTCGAGAACTCGCCGATCATCGCGTGCTCAACCTGCTCGGTGCCCGAGACGAGCCCGGCAATGGTGATCATCAGGAACAGCGTCGGGCCGAGGGAGAACACGGTGTAGAAGGCGATCGCCGCCCCCATGCTCATGCATTGGTCGTCGATCCAGCGCTTGACGGCCATGGTCAGCACGTCGCGCACCGGCGACGTCCGTTGGATCAGGCGACCGAAAAAGGGAGACGTTGCCACCATGGATCACCGCGGCCGGCCCCGGGGAGGTGGCCGGAGCGGGTGATCGAGAAAACGCGGCCCCGACATCCTTGGTTCCGCGCGGCTTTTTCCAAGGGTTCCCGCATCGGGAGGCCTGTTTGGAGTGAAACTTTCTGACGATTCCGGGCCTATTACCGGTCTTGGATTCAGAGGAGGCGCGCGGCATATTCCGCTTCGGAAGGGGAGGATGCGCCGCCAGAAGGTTCGCGCCTCGGAAAGGCCGGGGACTGGAAGGAGCGTCCGTGCTCGTTGGTTCGGTCAGATGGGTCGCCCGTTGCGCGCTCGCCATGCTTCTCGCATGGACGATCGATTCCTCACCGGCGCTGGCCCAGGGCTCCCAGCGACCGCCCACACCCAAGGCCGGCGCGCCGCGTCCCAGCGCAGCCGCGCCGGCACGGACCGGCGAGTGCGCGGCTCTTCCCGGCGGGCAGGCCCCGGTCCAGAAGATCGCAGGACTGTCCACCGGCCTCTCTCCGCGCGACCTCGATCTGGTCTATTTCAGCAAGCCCCTGGCCGACCTCACCGACGATGATTTCGCCCAGATCGCCGCATTGTCGAAACGCTGCGGCGCCGGACCCGACATCGTCCCCGAAGACAAGCAGCCGGCCTTCCAGCAGATCGTGCAGAACGCGCAGAAGCTCCGGCAGACCGCGCTCGGCAAGGTCAAGCGGTCGATGACCGACATCGCCACGCTGCCGATCGCGCGCGACAAGCTGAACCGGCTGAACGAGTTGTCGCAGAATCTCGACCTGCTCGAGCCGGTGCTGACTCGCGGCGACTTGAAATACACCGCCGACTGGATCGCCCGACAGATGCAGGGCGTCTACGATTCGACACCGAAGGGCGAGGCAACGGCGATCCGGCCCGCACTGCCGCCACCGGCGCAGGTTACCGCGACCTCGCCGGCGGCGGCTGCTCCCACAGCGCGGGTCCGCGTTCCCGGCGGCGAAGAGGACTGACGCTCAGGTCCCGACGCGAAGCGGGGCGGTCAGCTTCCGCAAGGCGGCGATCACGCTGAGCGCCGTGATGCGGCCGGTCTTGGGATTCTCGCTCGGGATATTCTCGATCGTCATCTCGAAGCTCGCCGCGTCCGAGTCGACGACGATCCGGTGCGTATTCCGGGTCAGATGCGGATCGGCCCAGATCTCAAGGCGGGTCTTGTCCGGCCCGATGCCGGCGAGGGAAAGCGCGACCGCAACGTTGAGGTTCGCGGGGAAGCCCTTTGCCGCCTCGCGTGCGGTCCCCTCGAACACCCTCTTCGCCTCGGTGATCGTCTCGATGTCGATCCCGTTCTCGACCAGGTAGGGCGCGCCGACCAGCCCTTTCACCGGCTTGCGCGTCACCATGCGGACGGAGTGGATCGTCCCTTCGGCGGCAGCCGAAACCGCGTCCAGTCCCAGCAGCGCGCCCGATGGCACGATGATCTGGCCCCCGGTCGCCCGAGCGAGCTCGATGAGGTCGGGATGGCCGAGCAGGGCGCCTACGCTCAAGACCATGACCTTTTTCCGCGCTTCCAGCACCGGGCGCACAATTTCGGCCAGAACCTTCGCCGGCGCGCACTCGACGACGACGTCGGCGACGGAAGCGAGGTCCGCAACCGGCAGAACCTGCACGTGCCCGAGATCCGGCCCCAGCGTGACGCGGGCCTTGTCCGGGTCGCGCGCGGCGACCGCGACCAGTACCGCATCCGGCAGGACGCCGGCCTTGAGCTTCTGGGCGAGCGACGATCCGATCGCGCCGAGGCCGGCGATCGCGATCTTCAGCGGCTGTTTCGCAGTCGGAGGGTTCATGCGTCTCAAGCTCCCCGGCGGCGAAGCGCCCCTTCGGTCCCGGCGTCGAAGACATGCAGCGCGTCGGCATCAGCAACCAGCCGAACCGCGTCGCCCCGGTTCAAGCTCGCGCGGCTGTCGGCCTTGGCGACGAGTTCCTGCCCGCCCGCCCGGGCATAGACCAGGATTTCGGGTCCCAAAGGCTCGATCACCTCGATCCGCGCGTCGATGGCGAAGACTTTGTCCGTAGCCGCGAACGCAACTCGCAGATCGTCCGGCCGCACACCGAGGAACACAGGCTTGCCCGCTTCGACGTCGGCCAGATCACCTGGAACCGGCCTTGCTTCGAGGCCATCGAGCTCGATCCCGTCCGGTCCGGTACGGCCGGCGATCATGTTCATCGACGGCGATCCGATGAATCGCGCGACGAACATCGACGCCGGCCGCCGGTAGACTTCGGTCGGCGTGCCGATCTGCTCGATATGGCCGTCGCGCATCACGACGATGCGGTCCGCCAAGGTCATCGCCTCGACCTGGTCATGGGTCACGTAGATCACGGTAGTCTCGAGCGTCTGGTGCAGCTTCTTGATCTCGAGCCGCATCTGGGCGCGGAGCTGGGCATCGAGGTTCGAGAGCGGCTCGTCGAAGAGAAAGACGG
>CAZZLX010000190.1:0-6940 GCA_964655235.1 uncultured Rhizobium sp. | reverse complement strand
ACGTCTTCGACCGCGCCAAGGCGAAGCAGCTCCTGGTCGAGGCCGGCTACAAGAACCAGGAAGTGACGCTGCGCTTCATCCCGAACTACTACTCGCTCGGCACCGAGGCGATGCAGATCGTCCAGCAGCAGTGGAAGGAAGCGGGCGTCAACGCCAAGCTGGTGGCGGTCGAGAACTTTGCCCAGGTGCGCGCTGCCGGCCTCCAGACCTATGCCTGGAGCCAGACCTTCCGCCTGCCGGACCCGACCGGCGCGGTGCTGGTGCTGTGGGGCAAGGAGAGCTCGACCGCGACCACCTGGAAGCACTGGAAGACGACGCCTGAGTTCGACCAGCTTGCCGACGAGCTGCTGACCGGCGCCACGGTCGAGGCGCGGGCCAGGGCGTTCCCGAAGCTCCTCGACGTCTTCGAGGACGAGATGCCGATGACGATGCTCTACAACGCGCTCGAGTCCTACGCGATGAAGAAGGGCGTCGATTGGACGCCGTACCCGATGTACTACATCGACCTTCGCGCCGACGTTCTGAAGAGCATCAAGAAATAGGATTGTCCCTTTCGTGACACAGGTCTCCCCACTTTCTTCCCCTCTCCCGCGAAGCGGGGGAGAGGAGGGGGGGGCGAGCGACGCGTCGCATCGCGAGGTCGTCTTTCGCTGCGCACTCAATATCCGTTTCTCGCTTCGCTCGCCCCCACCCCAACCCTTCCCCGCCTAGGGCGGGAGAGGGGGCACGAGGGAAGGCGTTTATGAGGCCGCTTCTCCAGGTCGAAGACCTTTCGGTCGGTTTCGCGACCGACGACGGCGTCCTGACGGCGGTCGATCGCATCTCCTTCACCCTGGACGTCGGCGAGACGCTCGGTCTGGTCGGTGAGTCCGGATGCGGCAAGAGTGCCACGTGCCTCGCCGCCCTCGGCCTGCTTCCGCCCAACGGGCGCATCCTCGGCGGCCGCGTACTGCTCGACGGCCGCGATCTGGTGACGATGCCGGAGGCCGAGCTCGACAAGGCGCGCGGCGGCACCGCGGCGATGATCTTCCAGGACCCGCTGACCTCGCTGAACCCCGTCCATACGCTGGGCTGGCAGATCGGAGAGGCGCTCGGGCTGCATCGCGGCCTGCAGGGCGGTGCCGCCGACGCCGAGGCGGTTCGGCTTCTCGATCGTGTCGGCATCACCGATCCGAAACGCCGGCTCCGCGAGTATCCGCATCAGCTTTCCGGCGGCATGAACCAGCGGGCGATGATCGCGATGGCGCTTGCCTGCAAGCCGAGGCTGCTGGTCGCCGACGAGCCGACCACGGCGCTCGATGTGATCATCCAGGCGCAGATCGTCGACCTGCTGGTCGAGATCCAGCGGGAAGAGGGGCTGGCGCTGCTGCTGGTCACCCATGATCTCGGTGTCGTCGCCGAGATGGCCGATCGGGTCGCCGTCATGTACGCCGGCCGCGTGATCGAGACCGGGCCGGTGGCCGATCTCTTCGCGCGCCATCGCCATCCGTATACGTCGGGCCTGCTGGCGTCGCTCCCACGCGTCGACCATCGCGTCGAGAAGCTGGCGCCGATCGACGGCTCGGTTCCGTGGCTGGGCGACCTGCCCTCAGGGTGCACCTTCCGTCCCCGCTGCCCGCACGTGCTGCTCGTCTGCGCCGAAGTCGTTCCGCCGCTGGAGCCGGATGCCGCGACGCATCGAACCGCCTGCCACAACCCGGTGCCGGCATGACGGCCGTAGCCGAACTCACGGACGTCGTACGCCATTTCCGCATCAAGCGCTTCCTCGCGCCGTCGCAGCAGGTGCGCGCGGTCGACGGCGTCAGCTTCGCGGTCGGCGAGGGCGAGAGCTTCGGCCTGGTCGGCGAGTCCGGCTGCGGCAAGACCACGGTCGGCCGGCTGGTGCTCGGCATGCTGGCCCCGACCGGCGGCCGGGTGCGCATCGAAGGCGTCGATCTCGCGACGCTGTCGGCGGCGGAGACGAGGAGGCTGCGCCGCCACGTGCAGATGATCTACCAGGACCCGCTGAACGCGCTCGACCCGCGCATGTCGATCGGCGAGCAGATCGCCGAGGGTCTGGCGGTCCATGGGATCGGTACGGCGCATGAGCGGAAGGAGCGGGCGCTGGCGATGATGGGAGCGGTCGGGCTCTCGATGCGCCTCGCCGATCGCTATCCGCACGAGCTCTCCGGCGGCCAGCAGCAGCGCGTGGTGATAGCCCGCGCGCTTCTGCTGGAACCGCGCCTCGTCGTCTGCGACGAGCCGGTCTCGGCTCTCGACGTCTCAGTCCAGGCGCAGGTGGTGAACCTGCTGGCCGAACTGCAGCAGCGTTACGGCTGCGCCTATCTCTTCATCTCGCACAACCTCGCGGTCGTGCGGCACATCTGTCGGCGGATCGCGGTCATGTATCTCGGCACCGTGGTCGAGATCGCCGAGCGCGACGAGCTGTTCGAGCGGCCGCGTCATCCCTATACGCGGGCGCTGATCTCCGCGGTGCCGGTGCCCGACCCGTCGAAGCGCGGCCGGCGCAGCCTGCCCAAAGGCGAGCCGCCGAGCCCGACCAGTCCGCCATCGGGCTGCCGCTTCCATCCGCGCTGTCCCTTCGCCGTCGAGCGCTGCCGCCACGAGGTCCCGAAGCTGCTGGACGAACGCGACGGCCATATCGTCGCCTGTCACCGCGTTGCCGAAGGAGAGATCTGATGGATCGGAGAAGCTTCCTGATCGGCGGTGTCGCCGCCGGCGCGCTGGCGACAGCGGCGGTTGCCCAGCATCGGAACTGGCATCCGGCGCCGCCGGCGACGGATCCATATGCGAAGCTCCAGGGCGGCGTGCCGCACCACATGACACCGGATCAGGAGGCTCAGCGCGTCGTCGACAGTCCCGCGCCAAAAGGGCCGGTCGGTCGCTGGATGCCGCGCGCGGCGCTGCCGATCCCGCGCTCGGAGATGGCGTGGGCCACCGCCTGGGACGGCAGGATGCATATCGTCGGCGGTTACGGCGAAGGCCGCGTCGACCGGCCCTACCACCACGTCTACGTGCCGGCCGACGATCGCTGGTTCACCGCAGCGGCGTTGCCGCGCGGCGCCAACCACGTCGCGGTCGCGGCGGATGCCGGCCGGGTCTACGCGCTCGGCGGCTTTCTCGAGCAGAACCGCAACCCAGACCCCAACGCCTATGCGTATGAGGTCGACAGCGACCGCTGGGTCCAGATCGCGCCGCTGCCGAGGCCGCGCGGTGCGGCCGCCGCGGTCTTCCTCGACGGGAGGCTGCACCTGATCGGCGGCGCCTCGGCGCCGACGGCGGAGCGCGCCAGCGTCGGCTGGCATGAGGTCTACGACCCCAAGGCGGACAAGTGGGAGGCGTGGAAGGCGCTGCCCGGTGCGCGCGATCACGTCGGCTGCGTTGCCGAGAACGGCCGCATCCACATCATCGGCGGCCGCTTCAATACCTTCGAGTACAACACAGACCTGCACCACGTTTACATCGCCGCGCGCGATACATGGGAGCTGCGCGCGCCGTTGCCGACCGCGCGCTCGGGCCACGGGCTGGTTGTGTATCGCGGCCGCTATTGGGCGATGGGCGGCGAGGGAGGCATCATCAACGTGCCCGGCCAGCAGAAGGTCTTCGGCCAGATGGAAAGCTACGATCCCGCGACCGATAGCTGGCAGAGCCACGCGCCGATGCCGACGCCGCGCCATGCGGTCGGCGCCACCGCGATCGGCGACTGGATCTACGTCGCCGGCGGCGGCGCCGTTCTCGGCGGCGGCGTCCAGTCGGCGGTCCACGAGGCCTTCACGCTTTCCTGATGGTTCTCGTCATCGCCCATCGCGGTTTCTCCGCCGGACACCCGGAGAACTCGCTGGAAGCCTTCGAGGCGGCGATCACCGCCGGCGCGGACGCGATCGAGACCGATGTGCGCCTGTCGCGCGACGGCGTGCCGGTCTGCAGCCACGACGCCGACCTGAAACGCCTGCGCGGCCGAGCCGACGCGATCTCGCAAGTTGATGCCGCCGACCTTGAGCGCGAAGGCATCCTGCGCCTCGAAACCGTGCTCGCGGCGGTCAAGGGCAGGACCAAGGTCATGCTCGACCTCAAGCTCCTCACGGAGGAGGGGCTGGCGCCCGGTTTCGCCGTGGTCAACAAGCTCGGCATGGGTGGCGACGTCTTCGCCGGGGTGCGCGACATCGAGCTCGTCCGCGTGGTCAAGAAGCTGTGCCCGGCGGCTACCTTGCTCGGCCTGGTGAAGCGGCCGGACGACCTGCCGTATTTCTACAGCGCGGGCGGTGCCATCGGCCGTCTCTGGGAAGACGAGGCGACCCGCGCGAGCGTCGCCGCGGCGAAGAAGGATGGTCATCAGGTGTGGGTGACGGCCGGCGCGCGTGGGGCCGGAGGCGTCGGCGACATCGGCCGCGACGGGCTGAAGCATCTCTACGCGGTCGGCGTCGACGGCGTGGTCGTCAACGACCCGGCGCAGGCGATCGCGGTCAGGGCGGAGATGGCATAGGTGAACCTCCGCTTCGTCGCCACCCGCTTCGGCCGCGCGATCCTGACCATGCTGCTGGTGGTCGGGTTCATCTTCGTGATCCTGCGGGTCGCGGGCGATCCGGCCCAGGTGATGGCCGGCGACGACGCCCCGCCGGAGATGATTGAGCGCTATCGCGAGGCCCTGGGTCTCGATCGCTCACTGCCCGAGCAGTTCCTCCGCTACACCGCGGCGCTGGCGACCGGCGACCTCGGGCGGTCCTTCAAGGACAACCGCGCGGCGCTCGACGTCGTCGTCGAGCGCCTCCCGATCACGCTCTATCTCGGCCTGGTCGCCCTCCTGATCTCGCTCGGCATCGGCATCCCGCTCGGCATCTTCGCGGCGCTCAAGCGCGGTACCGCGATCGACCGCTTCGCCATGACCTTCGCCGTGCTCGGGTACTCGCTGCCGAACTTCTTCTTGGGTGTGTTGCTGATCCTGCTGTTCTCCCTCCATCTCCGCTGGCTGCCGAGCTCGGGCAGCGAGACCGTCTGGCACCTGATCATGCCGGCGATGACCCTGGGCACCGCGCATGCCGGCGGCATCGCGCGCTTCACGCGCTCGGCGATGCTGGAGGTGCTGAACAGGAACTTCATGCGGACCGCGAAGGCGAAGGGCGTGCCGAAGCAGCGCCGGCTCTACCGCCACGCGCTTCCGAACGCGGCGATCCCGGTCGTGACGCACCTGGGATTCCGCCTCGGCCACCTGGTGGCCGGCGCGATCATCGTCGAGACCGTCTTCGCATGGCCCGGCGTCGGGCGTCTGATGATCTCGGCGGTCGCCGCGCGCGACCTCGCCGTGGTTCAGGCCCTCGTGCTGATGACCGCGCTGGCGATGATAACGGCCAACCTGGTGGTCGATCTCGCCTATGGCTGGATCGATCCTCGCATCCGGGTTTCCGGCGAGCGGAGGGAGGCATGACCGTCGCGGTCACGCCGAGCCGCACGTCGCAGCTATTCCGCGGGCTTCGCCGCGTGCCGTTCGGCGTCGGGCTGTCGCTGGCGTTCCTGGCCCTCATGTTCTTCGTCTTCGTGTTCGCCGACCTGATCGCGACCCACGACATCACCAGCCAGGACCTGACCAACCGGCTCAGGCGTCCGGCGGTCCTCGGCGGCCCGGCGCAATTCTGGCTTGGCACCGACGAGCTCGGGCGCGACATCTACAGCCGGCTTATCTACGCGATCCGGACCTCGATGCTGGTGGCGATCGCCGGATCCCTCATCGGCGCCATCCTCGGCACGCTGCTGGGTTTCGTCGCCGCGCATTTCCGCGGCATCGTCGAGGACACCATCATGATGCTGGTCGACTGGCAGTCCTCGATCCCGTTCGTGGTCGTGGCGCTGGCGACGCTCGCCTTCCTCGGCACCAGCTTCGGCCTCGTGGTGCTGCTGATCGGGCTCCAGGGCTGGGACAACTACGCGCGCCTGGTGCGCGGACTCGTGCTCTCGGCCAACGGCCACGGCTATGCGGTCGCGATCCGCGGCCTCGGCGCGCCGCCGGTCTATGTCTACTGGCGCCACATCCTGCCCAACATCGCCGCGGCGCTGATGGTGCAGTTCAGCCTCAATTTCCCCGAGACCATCCTGCTGGAAGCCTCGTTGAGCTTCCTCGGCATGGGCGTGCAGCCGCCGTTGACGAGCTTGGGATTGATGCTGGGCTCCGGGCGGCGCTTCCTTTGACCGCCTGGTGGATCTCGGTGCTGGCCGGCGCGGTGATCTTCCTGACCACGCTGTCGATCAGCCTGGTCGGCGACTGGCTCCGCGACAGGCTCGACCCGACCTTGCGCTAGCGGCCGTACATCTCCTTCCGCCGGCGGATCGCGATGTCCGGGCGGTCGGTGGTGAAGGTCGTCACCTGGGCGTTCAGCACACGAAGATGATCGGCTTCGTTGCGCACCCGGTAGGCGCCGAGCTTGAGGCCGCGCGCATGCGCCTCCTTCACCATCTCGTGCGTGACGAAGGCGGAGGGGATCGACGCCTCGTCGAAGCTCGTGCGTGATAACGCCTTGGCCAAGCCGTCGAGGCCGACGTCCTTGAACCAGGTGTCGCGCACCAGCGCCACGAAGCCCTTCGGGCGCGCGTGGCGGCGGAACAGACGGAGCTGGGTCCAGTCGAAGGAGGTCACGACGGTGCGCTTGAGGAAATGCGCGCGCCGGAGCTCGGCCGCAACCTTGCGCTCGATCGCCGGATAGCGGCGCTTGCGCCCGTCGGTCTTGATCTCGAGGCGGAGGTCGCGGTGGCTCTTGCGGATGAGCGCGATCACTTCGCGCAGCGTCGGGATGCGCTCGGCGTGCGTGCGCTTCAGCGTGCGGCGGCGGAGCGCCTTGAAGGAGTGGGCGCGAACGGGGCCGCGGCCGGTGGTCGTTCGCTGCAGGGTCGCGTCGTGGTGGACGACGAGGCGGCCGTCGCGCGAGAGATGCACGTCGGTCTCGATCGAGGC
>CAZZLX010000189.1:0-6962 GCA_964655235.1 uncultured Rhizobium sp. | reverse complement strand
GGCTTGCGGTTCTTCGGCGCGTCATCATCGTCCGCGGACGCAGGCGCCTCGTCGCGGCTCGGCGGCCGCGGCTGGCGCGCCTCGGGCTGCGGGACGATCGGCTGCTCGGGACGGCCCGGCGGCTTGCGCTCGAGCACGCCGCGCGAGGGCGGTGCGCGCTCGACGCGGACCGGGCCGGCCATGCGATGACGCTCGGGCAGCGGCTGCTGCGCCCCCGGCGGCAGGCCGCGAGGCGGCTGCTGCGGGCGGAAGGACTGCCCGGCGGGACGCGTCGTCATCGTCGGCCGCGGCGGCGCGGCCGGCTGCGGTGCCGGAGCGGCCGGCGCGGCGACAGCGGCGGCCGGGGCCGGCGCCGGAGCGGCCGGGGCCGGCTGCGGCGCTTCGGGCGCGGCCTTGGCTTCAGCGGCCTTCGCCGCTTCCTCGGCGCGCTTAGCCTCGGCCTCGCGGGCCTGGCGGTTCGCCTCTTCTTCCTGGGCGCGAAGGCGGGCTTCCTCGGCTTCGCGCTCGGCTTCCTGCGCCGCGTACTCGGCATCGGTCTCGGCGCGGGCCTTGGCCTCGGCCTCGGCGTGCGTCGCTTCCTGCACCGCCTTGAAGCGGCGCTGCGCCTCCTCGGCCGTCAGGTTGCGGATGGCATGGGCCTGCTCGTCGAATTCGCCTTCGAGCGCCGGTGCGTCGCGGACCTCGGTCATGCGGCCGCCGGCGCCCTGGGTGAAGGTGCGCTTCTTCTTCACCTCGACGGTGACCGTCTTCGAGCGGCCATGCGGGAAGCTCTGGCGGACCTGTCCGGTCTCCACGGTCTTCTTGAGCTCGAGCCTTCCCGGGCGGGAAAGGCTCAGCATCTTCTTGCGGTCCTGCTCGTCGGTCCCCGTCATCGCGCCTTCGCTTTCCGTCACGCTCTACTGCTTCCCAACCGCAAACCCTTGAGCCTCGTCGCCTCGCTCACGATGCGTTCGGCGAACGCACCCTTGGCGACGAAGCCGTGCACCGTGTGCTCGCGTCCGAAGGCCTGGGCGAGCTCGCTCGCCGTCAGGCAGTCGACCACGTCGGCACCCGGCGCCAACGGCACGAGCTTGGAACGCCCATCGGCGGCGCCGTCGCTCGCTTCGAGCAGAACGGCACCGGCCGTCCCGCCCGCCTTCAGGTGCTCGCGCACCTTCTCGAACCCCGCGACCGCCTGACCCGCCTTCCTGGCGAGCGCCACGCGATCGATCAGCCTTCGGACCATCAGCGCCTCCAGGCGCTGGGCCATCCCCGGCTGGACCTCGCCGCCGGTCGCCCGGCGGATCAACCCCTTCGCCTCGGCCCGCTCGATCACCTCCCGCTCGGGAGCGAGATAGTGGCCGCGGCCCGGAAGCTTCGCGTCCAGATCCGTCACCACCTTGCCGTCGGGACCGACGACCAGGCGGATCAGATCCGCCTTCGGTGCGACCCGGCCACTCGCGAGGCATCGCCTCTCGGGGCCGGTTTCGCCCTCAGGCGTGAGCGGGCGATCCGGCACCGGCGCCGGCTCCACCCTTGTCGTCACCCTCGAACCAGTGCGCGCGAGCCGCCATGATCAGCTCGTTCGCCTTGTCCTCGGTCATCTCTTCCTTGCCGACGATCTCGATGAGCTCGTCGGAGGCGAGGTCGGCGAGGTCGTCGAGCGTCTTCACGCCCTTCTCGCCGAGCTTCACCAGATGCTCGGGCGTCAGCCCATCGAGCGCCGCCACGTCGTCGGCGACACCGAGGTCTTTCCGCTGCTGGGTCAGCTTCTCGTTGCGCTCGGCGATGTACACGCGCGCGCGCTCGCGAAGCTCGCTCGCAACGTCGCGATCGAAACCTTCGATCGAGAGCAGGTCGTCCAGCGGAACGAAGGCGACGTCCTCGACCGAGGTGAAGCCTTCGGTGATCAGCAGATGGGCAATGACGTCGTCGATGTCGAGGGCTTCCATGAAGACCGACGACAGGCGGCGCATCTCCTCGGTGCGGCGCTCGGACTCTTCCGCCTCGGTCAGGATGTCGATGTCCCAGCCGGTCAGCATGGAGGCAAGCCGCACGTTCTGGCCGCGGCGGCCGATCGCCAGCGACAGCTGGTCGTCCGGCACGATCACCTCGATACGGCCCGCCTCCTCGTCGAGCACGACCTTGGCGACTTCGGCCGGCGCCAGCGCGTTGACGACGAAGGTCGCGGTATCTGGCGACCACGGTATGATGTCGATCTTCTCGCCCTGCAGCTCCTGCACGACCGCCTGCACGCGAGATCCCCGCATACCGACGCAGGCGCCGACCGGGTCGATCGACGAGTCGTGGGAGATGACGGCGATCTTGGCGCGGCTGCCCGGATCGCGGGCGACCGACTTGATCTCGATGATGCCGTCATAGATCTCGGGCACTTCCTGGGCGAAAAGCTTCGCCATGAACTGCGGATGGGTGCGCGACAGGAAGATCTGCGGGCCGCGGGTCTCCTGGCGGACGTCGTAGATGTAGGCCCGGACGCGGTCGCCGGTGCGGAAGCTCTCGCGCGGCAGAAGCTCGTCGCGGCGCAGGATCGCCTCGGCGCGGCCGAGGTCGACCGTGACGTTGCCGAACTCGACGCGCTTGACTAGGCCGTTGACGATCTCGCCGGTGCGGTCCTTGTACTCCTTGAACTGGCGCTGGCGCTCGGCGTCGCGGACCTTCTGGACGATGACCTGCTTGGCGGTCTGGGCGGCGATGCGGCCGAAGTCGATCGGCGGCAGCGTGTCGACGATGTAGTCGCCGACCTTGGCGTCCGGATTGACCCGGCGGGCCTCGTCCATCGTCACCTGAACCGCCTCGTTGTCGATCGTCTCGACGATCTGGCGGAAGCGCATCAGGTTGATGTCGCCCGACTGGCGGTCGATCTGCGCGCGGATGTCGTGCTCGTGCCCGTACTTGGAGCGGCCGGCCTTGGTGATGGCCATTTCCATGGCCTCGAGAACCTCGTCGCGCTCGATCGCCTTTTCTCGGGCGACCGCGTCGGCGACCTGCAGAAGTTCCAGCCGATTGAGTGCCAGTCCGGTTTCCATCGTCACGTCCCTAAAAGACCAACCGTTAGTGTCGAGTCGTCAATGCTTCTGGGCCTGGCGAAGCAGCTCGTCGGTGAGCACGAGCTTCGCCTTGTGGATCTGCGCGTAAGGCAGCGACACCTCGCCGGCGTCGTCCTTGAGCTTCACCACCTCGCCGTCGATGCCGATCAGCTTGCCGGTGAACTTGCGCCGGCCGTCGATCGGGAAACGCGTCTCCAGCTTCGCCTCGTACCCGGCGAAGCGCTGGTAGTCCTTGGGCCGGGTCAGCGGCCGGTCGAGGCCCGGCGAGCTCACCTCGAGCGTGTAGGCGGAGCGGATCGGATCCTCGACGTCGAGCACGGCCGAGATCTGGCGGCTGATGTCGGCGCAGTCCTCGACCGTCATCGGCTGGTCGTCCTTGCGCTCGGCCATGATCTGGAGCGTCGGCGTGTGCTTGCCCATGATCATGATGCGCACGATCTCGTAGCCCATCGCCGACAGCGACGGCTCGATCAGCCGCTCGATCTGCTCGGCGGCAGTGCCAGTCCCGACCTGTGCGTCGTGACGCTCCGACAAAACGACTCCTCTTTGATCCTTCAAGGACCGGATCGATCGCGGACCGGAAACCCGGCCAAACAAAAAGGTGGGCCCGGGGCCCACCTGCTTCATCGATCCCAGCAACCTGATACGACAGCCCGGGCCTACCGGGAATAACGGGCGGACTATAGCGATTTCGCCCGCCCCAGCAAGGCTTTTTCCCGGGACTTTCCCATGCCGGTTAACCCTCGAAAGGATTGAGGATCTTCGCGCCTGTGCCGTCGAAATGCCGCACGTTCCACGTGACCCGGGTACGGGCGCTACAGGTGCCTTCTCGGGATACGCTTCCGCCAGCGGCGGTGGCTGACCTTCCGGTCGCCGCTGTAGGCCGCCATCTCGGCCTCGATGTGGAAGAACCGAGGATCGGAGGTGAGCCGGGTTCGGGTTTCGGTCCGGACCCTCCAGGGTCCTTTCTCCTGGCGGGTCGTCCAGGAGGTCTCGCAGACGGCCGAATTCGGGTCGTCCGGCAAGATTTCAAGACGGTGGGTGCCGGTGACGGACGTGGTGACGCCGTGCGGGAAGCGCGAAAGCCCGCCGCGGGTGGAGACTTCGGCCTGGCGCTCCGTCGCGATGTCACGGGTCACGTCGTTCCGGCGCTCGCCGAGTTTGTCCTCATGCACCCTCTTCTCCGGTGCGGTCACCGGCGCCTCGAACGGGCGAAGGCGGCGATCGATCGCCTGCGGACGCCGGACCGGCAGCAGCAGCGCGGCTCCGCGCCCGGCGAAGACCGTCAGCGTCACCGGCTCCGGCGACGGCCAGACGATCGGCCAATAGGCCGTAGAGATCGCGAGCCGAAGGCGATGGCCCTTCGGGATCGCCTGGCCGAGGTCGTTGAGGCGCATCCGCACGCGCGTCCGCCGTCCCGGCACCATCGGCTTCGGATGCTCATGGCTCTCGCGATGCGAGAGGTTGAGGATGCCGTAGGTGATCCGCGTCGCGGCACCATCGGGCGCCACGTCGGAGAGACGCACCGCGATGTTCGCCTGCTTAACGTCGGACGCGAGGTCGAGGATCACCTCCGGCGTGCCGAACAGTTCGAGGCGCCGGGAGAGCGGCCCCGTCTCGAAGCAGATCGAGCGGCCGTCATCCTCGTTCTGGTCCACCGGCATGTCTCCGGGCGCGCCGAACGGACACCAGGTGCCGCCGGCGATGCCTGTCGTCTCCGGTGAGCGCATCGAGAAGGTCGCCGGCTTCGCGCGCGGCCCGAGCGTGCCATCGCCGAGAAGAAGACGTTGCGGCGTCACCGACGAAGCCGGCCAGCCGCGTTCGGCGATCCAGCGACCGGGGCGATGCGCGTAGACCGGCTTCGGCTTCTCGCTCTCCTGCATCCAGGCGCGGATCATCGGCTCGTCCATAAGGCCGGTGTCGCGGTCCTTGAGCCAATGATCCCACCAGCGTGTAGCTTCCTGCAGGAAGCCGATCGGGTTGACGTCGGCGACATGCGGGTAGGTGTGCTCCCACGGGCCGATCAAGGCTTTCCGCGGTGCTTTCAGGTTCCGCATCAGGCGCAGGATCGTGTTGGTGTAGCCGTCCTCCCACCCGCCGATCGCATAGACCGCGCAGCGTATTGCCGCGTAATCCTCGGCGACCGAGCCGTGCTTCCAGAACGCGTCGCGCGTCGGATGGCTCATCCAGCGTTCGACCGGATGGGGAATTGCTTTCAGGCGCTGCTTCCACATCTTCATCCAGCGCGATCCCACGATCGCCGGATCAGGCGCGCGTCCCTGCTGCATGAAGAACGCGCAGCCCCAGCCCATGTTCTCGCCGAGCAAGGCGCCGCCCATGTAATGCGCGTCGTCGGTGTAGCGATCGTCGGTCGAGTCGACGGTGATGATCGCCTTCAGCGCCGGCGGGCGCCTGGCGGCGACCTGGAGCGAGTTGAATCCCCCCCACGAGATTCCCATCATGCCGACCTTGCCGGTCGACCACGGCTGGCGCGCGATCCAAGCGATCACCTCGAGCGCGTCGTCCTGCTCCTGCCTCAGGTACTCGTCGATCAGCACGCCTTCGGATTCGCCGGTGCCCCTTATGTCGACGCGGATCGAGGCGTAGCCGTGGCCGGCGAAATAGGCGTGGATGCCGTTGTCGCGCGAATACGTGCCGTCGCGATGACGGTAGGGCAGGTATTCGAGGATCGCCGGCACCGGGTCGCGCTCGGCATCGACCGGCCGCCATATCCGCGCCGAAAGCCGCGTGCCGTCGGACAGCGGGATCCACTGATGTTCGATCTCGCGGATCTTGCGCGGGAAACGGCGGATGGTACGCAATGCCATCTCCTGAACACGTCCCCTTTTGAGGCCAGCTACTCACCCGGCCTTGGACGCGTATGCCTCGCGATGATGTGCAATAAACGCAGGATGAGGCCAAAGGCTTCGATCCCTAGGAAGGTGTAGGCGCTCATTCTGCGGTCTAAAGAGGCTTCGCAATTCAGACGGCACCCGGTTGTGAGATATAAGAAGGCGGTAATCGTCATCGATAGAAATCAGATGACGATCAAAAAGCCAGTGTACCGTGCCAGACAAAGCAAGGCCGTTCTGCACCACATCTGGGCCGCCGACCGCAACCGGCTTGATGTGTGCGGCTTGAACTTCGGCCCGTCCCCCTCCATTCACAATTCGAAGACCCGTGACCGCACAGCGATCGCCGTAGGCTCTGCAAACTAAAAGGCGAAAGTTAGCGTCACGGACCTTCCTATTAACGAGCAGTTGCTCAACTCGGCGATCAATTTCCTCCGCAAAACCTGGAGGCTTTTGTCGATCTGGAGCGCCGACTGTCTCAAAGTCCAAGTCGAGTCGCATCGCGTTTTCAGGTGAAAGCGTCTCGCTGAGACCAGCGATTACGATGGCGTCAAAATCCTCTGATAGGATCGGGCGCATCGATTTTCCCTGGAGGGCTTGTCCAATAAGGCCGGGATTGGTAACCCCTCGTAGTTCCGCTTCGGCATATCGTCCCTCCACGACGAAGGGTACCGGTGTCGGAAATTCCTGAAAGTCACTCACGTAAGCGTAGTGATGGCTTCCGTCAGCCGGATCCGGCTCGACACGCACAACCCGCGCAACTGCTATGTACGCTTGGCGCCCGCCATTTCGACGCGGTTCACGAAAGAGAACCCAATCGCCGATCGCGCGGCGCGCGGTTTCCAGATAGTCGCGCTTGCCGGGAAAGTGATATCGGCGGGTGATGTCGTCGTCGTAGGCAGATCCTGGTTTCGCGTCGAAGACCGCTTTCACTTGCCCCTCGATGTCAGCGGCTGCTACTCCGCGGCGCGCGGGGACGCGTGCTTCTCTTTGTTGCAGCGGGTGAGTTTGTCGCGCGATTTCGCGTTGCCCGGCGTCATCTCGGCGTCGTGACCCTCGCGCT
>CAZZLX010000188.1:0-7000 GCA_964655235.1 uncultured Rhizobium sp. | reverse complement strand
AGTTCATGAACGACCTGTCGGCTTCGCGCCTATGTGAGGGCCGGTCAGTTCGCCGCCATCGCGGGCGCCGAGGTCAGCTGGAATTCCCGGTCGTGCAGCGCCTTCAACGTCGAGCGATGGCCGATGCTGACTATACCGGCTTCCGGCAGGCGCTCGCGGATCAGGCGGTAGAGGTCGCCCTCGCTGGCCTCATCCAGTGCCGCCGTGGCCTCGTCCAGGAACAGGAAGTCCGGCTTGTGGAGAAGCGCGCGGGCGATGGCGACCCGCTGCTGCTCGCCGCCCGACAGGAACAGCTGCCAGTTCTCGCTGCGGTCGAGCTGATCGGCAAGGCGGGCAAGCCCGACCTCGGTCAGCGCGCGCGCCAGCGTGGCGTCGTCGGCCTGGGTGCCGCCGGGGAACAGCAGCGCGTCGCGCAGCGTGCCGATCGGCAGGTACGACTTCTGCGAGAGGAACAGCATGCGCTTGCCGGCCGGGAGGCGGATGGAACCCTTGCCGAAAGGCCAGATCCCGGCGATGGCCCGCATCAGGCTGGACTTCCCGGACCCGGTCGCGCCGGTCACCAGCGCCGCCTCGCGCGGACGGAAGGCGAGGTGCAGATCCTCGAACAGGCGCCGCCCGCCGGGGATGTCGATGGCAAGCCCATCGACGCCGAGGTCGGGCTGCTGGGCCTCGGTCCGCTCGATGGCCGAGCGGCTGCGCTCCTCGTCGACGCGTTCGAGAGACTGGCTGAATCCGACCAGGCGGTCGACCACCGACTTCCACTCGGCGAGGGTCGAGTACGAGTTGACGATGAAGGACAGGGCGCTCTGGACCTGGCTGAACGCGGAGTTGATCTGCATCACGCCTCCGAGTTGGATCTCGCCCGCGAAGTAGCGCGGCGCCGCCACCACGAACGGGAAGATGATCGCCGCCTGGCCGTAGAAGGTCGTGAACCAAGTCAGGTCCTTCTGCTTGACCATCATGGCGCGGAAGTTGCCGACGACCAGCAGGAAGGATTCCTTCAGCGACATGCGTTCGGCGGCATCGCCTTTCCAGAGCGCCACCGACTCGGCGTTCTCGCGGAGCCGTGCCATGCGGAAGCGGAAGTCAGCCTCAAGCCGCTGCTGCTGGAAGTTGAGCCCGATCAGCGGCAGGCCGATCTTGTGCGTGAGCCACGTGCCGAGGATCGCGTAGATCAGCGCCGCCCAGACCATGTAGCCCGGGACCGTCACCGCACCGCCGCCCGGAAGCGGGATGTCGAGGTCGCCGGAGATCGTCCATAGGAGTGCTGTAAACGAGACCAGCGTGACGATGGAGTTCATGACGCCGAGGCCGATGCTCAGCGTCTTCTGCACGAACATCTGGACGTCGTCGCTGATGCGCTGGTCCGGGTTGTCGGTGCCGTGCGCGCCGATCTGCAGGCGGTAGAAGCGATTGTCGCCGACCCAGGCGTCGAGGTAGCGGTCGGTCAGCCAGCGCCGCCAGCGGATCTGGAGCATCTGGTTCAGATAGAGCTGATAGACGCCGACGACGATGTAGCCGAAGGCGAGCCCGCTGAAGATCAGGATCTGCTTCCAGAACTCGTCGGCGTTCTTCTCTTGAAGCGCGTTGTAGAAGTCGTTGTACCAGGAGGTGAAGCGGACGTTGAACGCGACCAGGCCGAGATTGAGCGCGATGACCACGAACAGAAGGCCGCGTCCCGCCCAGCGATCCTCCGACCACCAGTAGGGTCCGGCGACCCGCCAGAAGGCCGAGAAGAATCCGGTCGGCGTCTCGGACTGGGCGACAGGCGGCATGACGTGCTCCGTGGCGGAAAATCGGCGCGCGGAGTGTGCTCGGGCGCTCTGGTCCCGTCACGCGGCATTTCTGTGGCGGAGCCGGCCTTTAGGGCCGGGTCAGGCGTCGACGTCGACGAAGGCGCCGCGGCCGACCGGAGCGGCGGGCTTATCGGCCGCGGGCTGGCCGGTCAGGCTCAGCTGCCGGATCTCGGGCGCCGGCCGCTTGGGCTCCTCGGGAGCGGGCGCCGGCTTCGCCGCCGCGGCCTGGTCGGTAGACGGGGCCGGTTCCGGTGCCGGTGCGCGGATCTCGACCTTGTCCTCGAACGGCGCCGGTTCGCGCCGCGGGATGAAGCGAGCTTCGTTACGGATGGTCTGTGTGGTCTCGACGGCGCCGCCGATCAGGGCGACCGCTTGGCGCACGCCGGACCCGACCCCGGCCTTGAAGGACGTCGGGGCGTAGCTGGCGAGTTGCGATTGTGCGGTCGGGTTGACGGGCATTGCTCAAGGTTTTCCGGCAGGATCCGGTGTTACCTAAACAATAGAATAATACCGCGAAAAGTTCCCATCAAGGGGCGGAAAACCCCCTATTTGATGGTCAATCCTTGGCTCGCTCGAGGTATGAACTGTCCTCGGTGTTGACCACGATCTTGGTGCCGGCGGTGATGAAGGGCGGCACCATGACCCGGACGCCGTTCGACATGATGGCGGGCTTGTAGGAGGAGGCGGCGGTCTGCCCCTTCACCACCGGATCCGCCTCGACCACCTCCAGGATCACCTTCTGCGGCAGGGAGACGGAGACCGGCTTCCCTTCGTGGGTCTTCATGGAGACCTTCATGCCGTCCTGAAGAAAGACGGCCGGGTCGCCGATGATCTCCCTCGCGACGCTGATCTGGTCGTAGGTCTCGATGTCCATGAAGGTGAAATTGTCGCCTTCCTGGAACAGGTACTGGAAGTCGCGCTCGTCGATATAGGCGCGCTCGACCGTCTCCTGGGTGCGGAACCGCTCGGTGATCTTGACGCCGTCGGAGAGACGACGAAGGTCGACCTGGGTGACCGGCGTGCCCTTGCCCGGCTGGATGTTCTCGGCCTTGATGACGGCGCAGAGATGGCCGTTGTGCTCGATCACGTGGCCGGCACGAAGCGTGTTGGCGTTGACTTTCACGGCACATCCCGGGAGGTTGCGGCGGTCTTCGGCGGGCGTGCTCGTAGCAGGTAGTCCCGCCGCTTGCAACGCTCCCTTGGGCCTAATTCCTTAATCTCATGCCGCGTTCCCCGATCCCTGCCTGGCGTGCCGACGCCTATGCCTGCCGTCGTCCACTGCTGATCAAGCGCGCGCGGATCGTCGCTGCGATCCGCGCCTGGTTCCTGAACCGGGACTTCGTCGAGGTCGAAACCCCGGTGCTGCAGGTCTCGCCGGGACTGGAGCCGCACCTGAAGGTTTTCCCGACCACGCTCGAGGCGCCGGACGGCTCCAGGTCAGCCCTCCATCTGCATACCTCGCCCGAGTTCGCGATGAAGAAGCTGCTGGCGGCGGGCGAGCCGCGCCTCTTCCAGATGGCGCGGGTGTTCCGGAACGGCGAACGCTCGGCGACCCATCACCCTGAGTTCACGATGCTGGAGTGGTACCGGGCAGGCGAGAGTTACGAGCAGCTCATGGCCGACTGCGAAGCGTTGGTAGGTGCCGCGGCCGAGGCGGCGGGAGCGGCGCGACTCCTCTGGCATGGGATAGAGGCCGATCCGGGGGCGCCGTTCGAGCGCCTGACCGTGGCCGATGCCTTCCGCCGCCACGCTGGGATCGATCCGCTCGGGTACCTGCCGGCGCCGGGGCGCTTCGACGTGGAAGGGTTCACCAAGGCGGCGCGCGGGATCGGCGTCACCATCGCCGCCGACGACGGCTGGGACGACGTGTTTTTCAAGGTGTTCCTCGACCGCGTCGAGCCGAAGCTGGGCCATCCGAAGCCGACGCTGCTCTCCGACTATCCGATCCATATGGCGGCTCTGTCGCGGCCGAAGACGGATGCCCCGCATTTGGCCGAGCGCTTCGAGCTCTACGTCGCCGGCATGGAGCTCGCCAATGCCTTCGGCGAGCTGACCGACGCGGTCGAGCAGCGGCGGCGCTTCGAGGCCGACATGGATCTCAAGCAGCGGCTCTACGGCCTCCGCTATCCGATAGACGAGGACTTCCTCGCGGCTCTCGCCGAGATGCCTGAAGCTTCCGGCATCGCCCTCGGCGTCGATCGCCTCGTCATGCTGGCCACGGGCGCGGAGAAGATCGAGGACGTGCTGTGGCTGCCGGTGGCGGAAGAGGGCGTTTAGGTGCAGCAGAACATCCTCCGCGGCATCCTCTTCATGTGCGCCGCGTCGTCGATCTTCTCGATCATGAACGCGATGGTGAAGCACCTCTCGGTCGAGCTGCCGACCGCCGAGATCGTCTGGATGCGCAACCTGAGCCATCTGGTCTTCGTCGTCCTGCTGCTGGGACCCGTCATGGGGAGGCGCCTCTTCGTCTCGAGGCGGCCCGGCAGCCAGATCGTGCGATCCTGCTTCCTGCTGGGCTCGAACATCTTCTATTTCACCGCGATGGCAACGGTGCCCTTGGCGGAGGCCTCGGCGATCTCGTTCGTCTCGCCTTTCCTGGTGGCGATCGCGGCCGCGTTCATCCTCGGGGAACGGGTCGGCATCGCCCATTGGGTCGCGATCGGCGTCGGCTTCCTCGGGGCGATGATCATCATTCAGCCGGGCTCGGGCCATCTGCCGTGGCAGGCGGTGTTCGTGCTCGGAAGCTCGTGCTGCTATTCGGTCTACCAGGTGATGACCCGGGGCGTCGCCGGCGACGACACGCCCGAAACATCGGTCTTCTACGCATCCCTGGTCGGCTCGGTTCTGACCTCGCTCGCGGTGCCGTTCTTCTGGCAGACGCCGTCCGGCTGGCTCACCTGGGTCAAGCTGTGCAGCCTCGGAATCTTCGGCGGCCTCGGTCATTACTGCGTGGCGCGTGCGCTGATGTGGGGCCCGGCGCCGGTGATCTCGCCGTTCCAGTACGTCCAGCTCGTCGCCGCGAGCCTGTTCGGCTATTTCATTTTCGGTGACATCCCCAGCATCTGGACCTACGTCGGGGCGGTGGTGATCATCGGCAGCGGCGTCTCGATCGCATTGCGCGCCCGCCGCGAGGAGCGCGAGAAGGCGGAGAAGGTCGCATGACATCGTGGCCGGCCCTGGTCGTCGATCTCGGCGGTACCAACGTCCGTCTCGGTCTCGTCGACGAGCCCGGCGCCGAGCCGCGCGCGATCAAAGAGCGCAAGCTCGCTGACGGCGGGGATTTCGAGGGCGCGATCGCCGACTACCTGAATGACGTGGGCGTGCGCGTGCCGTCGGCGGCGCTTGCGGTCGCGGGGCCGGTCGTCGGCGACGTGGTCGAGCCGAGTAACTCCAGCTGGCATTTCTCGATCGACCGCCTGAAGCGCGTGTTCGAGTTCGAGCGGCTGGTCGTGGTGAACGACTTCCACGCACTGGCGCTGGGGCTGCCGCATCTCGTCGACGGCGACCTGGTGCGGATCGGCGGCGGCATCGCGGCGGCGGATGGCGTGCGGGTCGTGGTCGGGCCCGGCACCGGCTACGGCACGGCGGCGCTGCTTCGGCACCGCGGCGAATGGATCCCGGTCGCGAGCGAGGCGGGACAGGCGAGCTTCGCCCCGCAGGACGAGACCGAGGCAAGGGTCGCCGCGATCATGGGCCGCTCGGTGGGCCGGGTGACGGACGAGCACGTGGTCTGCGGCCCGGGCCTCCTGGCGATCGAGCATGCATTGGCGGAGATCGACGGCGCCGAGTCGGTGCGCCGCCGGCCGGAAGAGGTGGCCGAGGCCGCCGCTGCCGGAGATCCCCGCGCCGCTCGGGCATTGGATATCTTCTTCGCCACTCTGGGCTCCGTCGCCGGGGACGCGGCGCTGACCTTCTGCGCGACCGGCGGCGTCTATCTGGCGGGGGGCATCCTCCCGAAGCTGGTGCGGCCCTTGGTGGCCAGCCGCTTCCGTGCCCGCTTCGAGGACAAGGCGCCGCTCGCCGATCTGGCAAAGGCGATTCCGACCTCGCTCATCACAAGACCGTATCCCGGGCTGCTCGGCGCCGCCGCGGCTCTCGGGATTTCATGACAATTTTTTGACACTGGCCGGGGCCTGGGGCATCGTCTCCCGAGCAACAAAAAGCTGCGGGAGGAATGCAATGGCGCGGACTCAGATGATCGTCGGATTGGCGCTCGGCGCCGCGGTGCTGCTCGGCTCGGCCGACGCACGCGCCCAGCTCAACCTCTACTGCACGGTGCAGGAGGAATGGTGCCGCGAGATGGTGACGGCCTTCGAGAAGGAGACCGGCAACAAGGTGAACATGACGCGCAAGAGCTCAGGCGAGCTCTATGCCCAGATCAAGGCCGAGGCGTCGAACCCGAAGGGCGACTTGTGGTGGGGCGGCACCGGCGACCCGCATCTGCAGGCCGCCGAGGAAGGCCTGACCGAGGAATACACCTCACCGATGAACGCCCAGCTCCAGGACTGGGCGATCAAGCAGTGGAACCAGTCTAAGAAGCGGACGGTCGGCGTCTACGCCGGCGCTCTCGGCTACGGTTTCAATACTCAGCTGATCGCGAAGAAGGGAATCCCCGAGCCGAAGTGCTGGTCGGATCTCCTGAACGCCAAGCTCAAGGACGACGTTCAGGTCGCCGATCCGAACTCGTCGGGCACCTCCTACACGATGCTCGCCACCATGGTTCAGCTGATGGGCGAGGACAAAGGCTTCGACTATCTCAAGCAGCTGCACAAGAACATCAACCAGTACACCAAGTCGGGCGCCGCCCCGGCCAAGGCGACCAGCCTCGGCGAGACCGCGGTCGGCATCGTGTTCCAGCACGACATGGTGACGATGGTCGTCGACGGCGGACCGGTGAAGGTGGTCGCGCCATGCGAAGGCACCGGCTACGAGATCGGCTCGATGTCGATCATCAAGGGCGCCAAGAACCTCGACCTTGCGAAGAAGTGGTACGACTGGGCCCTGACCCCGGCGGCTCAGGAACTCGGCGCCAAGGCCAAGGCCTATCAGGTGCCGTCGAACAAGAACGCCAAGGCTCCGCCGCAGGCGCCGGATCTCAAGACCATCAAGCTGATCGACTACGACTTCGCCAAGTATGGTTCCTCGGCCGAGCGCACCCGTCTGCTCGCCAAGTGGGACAAAGAGGTGAAGGCGGTGCCGAAGTA
>CAZZLX010000187.1:0-7008 GCA_964655235.1 uncultured Rhizobium sp. | reverse complement strand
AAGGCGGGTCGCCCGCGACAGGTCGTGCTCGTGCAGCGCCTGCAGGGCTTGCGCCAGCGTCTGCTGAACCAGGGAAGGGGCGTCGGCCATGCGTCGGGCGAGGATAAGGGAGTCTCCTTGAAACGCGAAGGACCGCCCGCCACCTGTGCTAGACTTCCAGCGAGACTCGATCATGCCCGGCAATTGCCAATTCTCGATGGCCGTTCACATCGCGGCGCTGCTCGCCCTCGCCGGCGAGACGCCGAAGACGTCGGCTGAGATTGCGCATTCGATCGACACCAACCCGGTCGTCGTCCGGCGAATCGTCTCAGCGCTGGCCCGGGCCGGCCTCGTCAACGCGCGCCGTGGCGCCGCCGGCGGATCCGTCCTGGCGCGACCGGCGGACCGGATCACGCTTCACGACCTGCGCGAGGCGGTCGAGGCGCCGGAGCCTTTCGCGATCCACGACCATCCGAGCACCTGCTGCCCCGTCGGCCGCAACATCGAGCGCGTGCTGTCGGGCGTGCTCGGCCGGGCCGAGGCGGCGCTCGCACGCGAGCTGAAGCGCACCTCGCTCGCCGAGGTTGTCAGCGACCTCAAGTCGGAAGCGGCCTAGGCCTTCTCGAAGATCGCGATCTGGGCGTAGCCGGCGGCGACGGTGTCGGTCTCGACCCGTCCGATACCTGATGCGGCAAGCGCTTCGAGATGGGCGTACAGCCCGTCGACCGGATGCACGTCGAAGAGCCGGAGCCAGGCGCGGAGGCCGCGCTTCAAGGGAAGCGGCCAGCTCTTCTGGTTGCCGAAATCGACGATCGCGATCGTGCCGCCTGGGCGCAGCACCGTGATCGCGCGTGCCAGCGCTCCCTGCCAATCAGGGAACATTGAGAGCGCGTAGGAGAAGACGATGCGGTCGAACGGCCGGTCGAGGCCGAACTGCGCGACAGGATCGAGTGCCTCGGCGAGGCCGCGGGCGAGGCGCGCGCGGGTACGGGGCCGGGCGCGCTCGAGCATCGCCGCCGAGGCATCGAGGCCGAAGAGGCGGAGCGTCGGGTCACGGCGTTCCAGGCGGGCGAGGTTGCGGCCGGTGCCGCAGCCGACCTCGCAGACGAGGTCGCCGCGCCTGAGCGGCATCTTGTCGAGCAGCCGGTCGCGGCCAAGCAGGTAGGGCTTGCGCGTGAGGTCGTAGAAGTGGACCTGCGGGCGATACATCCGCTCCATGCGGACCAGGGCATCGCTCATGACGTCACGCCGCCCAGCGGTAGAGATGGAAGCCGCCGTAGATCGCGGAGCGATCCTGATCGTGCAGGCGGCGGCTGGTCTCGGGGTCGTAGACCCAGGGCTTCAGCAGATCTCCGGTGAGCGCCGTCTCGAGCGGCGAGGCGGATCCGGCGGTCCGGAAGATGACGCGAGCGCCAGGACGCGCCGTCCGCCAGATCTGCCGCCAAAGGAGCTGCAGCTGCTCCGGGCCCATCCAGTCCTGGGCATCGAGCAGCACGTAGCGGTCGTAGCTGGCATTGGGCGCGCTTGTCAGGAACGCGGTCATCCAGCCGGCATGGGTCGAAATCCGCGAGGTGCGTGCCTTGATCGCGGCATAGCGGTCCGGCTTCAGGAACTCCGGCACCGCCTGCATGCCGGCAAGATCGTAGCGGCCGCCGAAGGCGATCCAGGCGAACGGGTTGTCGGCGATCGGGAAGCCGGTCGCGAGCCGCTCTAGGCGCGACCTCCACACGTCCACGATCGATCCGTCGGCCTCGGCCGCCAGCGCCTCGTACTGCGCCGGGGGTATGCCGAGGCTGTAGAACGAGATCGGCAGCTTGCAGACGAGCTTCGCCAGCCGCGTCTCGAACACGGACGCCATCTCCTCGGCGAATATCTGCTTCTGTCGGTCGAGGTCGACCGCGTCCAGGATTCGCTCCGGGCGATAGCCCATGTGGTGGCAGAGCCAATGCAGCACGGAGATGAAGCGTCCCGTGGCGCCGCGGCGGTGCAGGCCTTGGGCGAACAGGCGGATGCGGGCGCCGCCGATCGGCCGGCGGTTCTCCCAGAAGGCGCGGGTGGCGCGGTCGAGATGCGGGGCGAGGTGCTCGCGATAGAGATCGAGGTTGTCGGCGCGGTCGGCGGCGCCGAGGAAGCGGAGCGCGGCGTCGTGGTCCGGCAGATGGCGCACCGCCGCGACCTTGAGCCGGGTCAGCGACAGGTGCGCCTTGTTGAGGTCGACCACGTCGATCGAAGCGGGATCGTCGGCGAGATAGGCGAGCGCGTTGCAGCCGGCCGAGCCGATCGCGACGATGCGGCTCTCCGGCGTGAGTGCCATCGCCTCGCGGTCGACCCGCGGGTCTTCCCAGATCTGCGTGTAGACGAGGCGGGCAAACCACAGCGTGAACAGCCGTTCGAGCAGGCCGGAGGTCGAGGCGATGGGGCTTCGATGCACGGCGCGCCGAAGCGCAAGCGAGGTCATGGGGTGGGTCCTTGGGCTGTCGCACGCTGGGTGACTGGGGCCAGGTTGAGGAGGAACTGCCGCGCCGCCGCTTCCCAGGAATAGGCGAGCGCGTGGCGGCGGCAGGCCTCGGGATCGCCCTCGAGGGCGCGTCGGACGGCGACCCCTAGGTCCTCGTCGAGCGCGCCGACCTTCGGGTCGGTGATCACGTCGCGGGGGCCGGTGACCGGGTATGCGGCGACAGGCACGCCGGACGCGAGGGCTTCGAGCAGCACGAGGCCGAAGGTGTCGGTGCGGCTCGGGAGGACGAAGGCGTCGGCGCCGGCGAAGTGCGCCGCGAGCTTGCCGTTGTCGAGGAATCCTAAGAACTTCGCGTCGGGATACGCGGCCCTGAGCGAGTCGAGCGCCGGTCCGCGGCCGATCACGACCTTGGTGCCGGGGACATCGAGCCTGAGAAAGGCTTCGATGTTCTTCTCGATCGCGACGCGACCGGCATAGAGCAGGATCGGCCGGGGGAAGCTGTAGATGTCCTTGGACTGCGGCCGGAAGAGGTCGACATCGACACCGCGCGACCAGCGCACCAAGTTCCTGAAGCCGCGGGCGGCCAACGTCTCGTCCAGGCTCGGCGTCGCCACCATCACCGCCGACGAGGCCGAGTGGAAGCGCCGGAGAATGCCGTAGGTCCAGGCGAGCGGGATCCGTGTCCGCGCATGGACGTATTCGGGGAACTGCGTGTGATAGGCGGTGGTGAAGGCGTAGCCGCGCTTGAGGCAGATGCTGCGCGCGGCCTTGCCCATCGGTCCTTCGGTCGCGATGTGGATCGCGTCCGGCTTGAAGGCGTCGATCGCCTTGACGAGACCGGGCTTCGGCCACCAGGCGATGCGGATCTCGGGATAGCTCGGCAGCGGGAATGTGCGGAAGCGCTCGGGCCCCACCACCTCGACCGTGTGGCCCATCTTCTCCAACTCGCGCACCGTATGCGCGATGGTGCGGACCACGCCGTTGACCTGCGGCTTCCACGCATCCGAGACGATGAGGATGCGTCTTCTGTCTGTCATGCGAACGATAGCTGCCTGACCTCGGCCCAGCTGAGGATCTCGAGCCGGCCGTCGTGATGCTCGACCAGGGCCGTGCAGCTCTCGACCCAGTCGCCGTCATTGCAGTAGGTGATCCCGTCCATGTCACGGATCTCGGCCTTGTGGATGTGGCCGCAGACCACGCCGTCGACCTCGCGCCGCCGCGCCTCGTCGGCCACCGCTTCCTCGAAGCGGCCGATGTACTCGACCGCGTTCTTGACCCGGTGCTTGAGGTGGGCGGACAGCGACCAGTAGGGATATCCCAGCCGCCGGCGGATCGCGTTGAACCAGACGTTCATCGCCAGCGACATCGCGTAGGCCGAGTCGCCAAGAACCGCGAGCCAGCGCGCGTAGCGCACGACCGTGTCGAACTTGTCGCCGTGGAGCACGAGGAAGCGCCGGCCGTCGGCCAGCGTATGGATCACCTCCTCTTCGACCTCGATGCCCCCGAAGGGGTTCCCGAGGTATTCACGGAAGATCTCGTCGTGATTGCCCGGAATGAAGACGACGCGGGTGCCCTTCCGCGCCTTCCTGAGCAGCTTCTGCACGACGTCGTTGTGCGGCTGGACCCAGTACCAGGACCGGCGCATCCGCCAGATGTCGATGATGTCGCCGACCAGGTAGAGGGTCTCGGACTCGTTGTGCTTGAGGAAATCGAGCAGGAAGTCGGCCTTGCAGCCGCGGGTGCCGAGGTGAACGTCGGAAATCCAGATCGTCCGGTAGCGGCTCGGTTCGGGCTCGTTTGGCGGGATCGCGTTCATGGATCGCCGGGTCGCCTGGACTTGTTGGCTACTTCTTGTGAAGTCGCTGCAAACATCTACAGGATGTTGTTGGTATCGAACAGTGAATTGTTTATAACAGTGCCGGCTCTACTTGCCGTATTAAGTATTACTGAAAGATCAAAATTTTGTTTCACTTCGAAGACTATGGCGGGGTTCTGACGATCCTGAACCCGACCGCCGGCCGGAAACGCCGCTTCGCCGAGGCGATGGCGGCCTGGTCCGCTGCCGGACGCTCCACGGCGGTGGTCGAGACGGCGAAGCGCGGCGACGCCGAGCGGTTCGCGCGCGAGGCGGCCGCTTCCGGCATCGGCCTCGTCCTGGTCGGCGGCGGCGACGGCACCGTGAACGAGGTGATCAACGGGCTCGCCGGCGTGTCCCGCCCGCCGGCGCTCGGCGTGCTGCCCCGCGGAACCGCCAACGTGCTCGCGCGCGAGCTGGGTCTGCCTCTGAGTCCGGGAGCGGCGGCCGCGACGCTCGTGCGGGCACGGCAGCGCGAGGTACATCTCGGGCTCGTCAACGGTCGTCGCTTCGTGATGATGGCGGGGGTCGGTTTCGACGCGCAGGTCGTGGCCTCGGTCACGCCTGAGGCGAAGCAGCGCTTCGGCCGGCTCGCCTATGCGGCGGCCACCGCCGATCTCTGGGCGAAGGGCCGGTCCTCGCGCTACCGGCTGCAGACCGGCGACACCGCGATCGAGGTCGGATCGGTAATCGTCGCCAAAGGCCGCCACTATGCGGGCGGCTTCGTCGCATGCCCGACCGCCGACCTCACGCGGCCGGAGCTGTCGCTCTGCCTATTGAGCTCATCGACGCGGCCGCAGGTGCTGGCGACCGCGCTGGCGCTCGGCATCGGGCGGATCGGCTGGGCGCCGGGCGTCCGCCATCTCGCCACGCCGATGCTTCATGTCGACGGTCCAGCCGACGAGCCGGTGCAGGCGGACGGCGACATCGTGGGAACGCTGCCGGCGACCTTCTCTGTCGCGCCGGAGACGGTGCGGATGCTGGCGGCCTAGAAGACCGCCCAGCCCGGCTTCACCGGCGTCAGCCTGGTCTCGCCCGCCGTCAGCTTGTGCCCTTCGGCCAGCGCCTTCTCGACCGCCTCGAGGCGCAGCAGGGCCAGGCCGCGATCGCCCTGCGCCGAACGCATCTCGCCTGCTTCCTTGCCGTCGAGCACGATCTCGGCGCCGAACGCCGGCGGCGGCCCCTCGATCTCGACCGGCATCAGGCGCTTGCGCACGAGGCCGCGATACTTGGTGCGCGCGGTCAGCTCCTGGCCGACATAGCAGCCCTTGTCCCAGTCGATGCCCTTGAGCTCGTCGAAGCCGTTCTCGAGCAGGATCGCCTTCTCGACCGGCAGGTCGCGGCTGCCGTCGGGCACGCCGCTCGCGATGCGGAGCGCGTGGTACTCGTCGGGCTCGACGCGGTTGAGCCCAAGCGCCACCAGCGGGTCCTCGCCGAGGCCGCCATGCAGCATCACCCTGACGCCCATCTCCTTCAGGCGCGGATCGAGATAGGCGATGCCGCCCGCATATTCCCGGGCCTGGCCCGGTTCGGTCAGCTCAAGCTTCTCGGCGACCGTCGGGCCGAAGGCGGCGTAGATCCGATACTCGTCGCTGACATCGGCGAGCACGACCTTGGAGCGGAGCTTGTAGAGGGAAAGGCGTTTCTTCAGGTCGCCGGCGCGGCTGCGTTCGCAGTCGAGCGCCAGCATCTCGCCCATGTCGACGACGAAGAAGTCGTGCAGGAACCTGCCCTGGGCGGTGAGGAAGGCGGAATAGACCGACCGGGCCGGGGAGACCTTGGCGACGTCGTTGGACACCAGCCCCTGGAGGAAGGCGACCCGGTCCTCGCCGGCGATGGTGACGAGCCCGCGCTCTTCGAGGAAGGCGTATCGGTCCATGGGGGAACTCCTGGGACTTTCAGGCCCTATCAAGTGGCCCGGCCGGCGCTGCTTTGCAAGCGCGGGCCGGCGGCCCTATAAGCGCCGACGATGTCGTCCTCCCTCCTGTTCGTGACCTCGACCCGTCTCGGCGACGCGGTGCTGTCTACGGGCGTCCTCGGACATTGCCTGGAGCGCCTGCCGGGTGCGCGCGTGACCGTCGCCGCCGGGCCGGTCGCCGCCCCGATCTTCCGCCGCGTCCCCGGCCTCGAGCGCGTGCATGTCATGGCCAAGCGGGCGGGCGGCGCGCATTGGCTCGATCTCTGGGCGCGCGCCGTGGTTCGTCCATGGAACCTGGTCGTCGACCTGCGCGGCTCGGCGCTCGCCTATCTGCTGCTCGCCTCCGACCGGCTCGTGCTCGGGAAGGGGCGGCGCCAGGAGCATCGGGTCGAGGAGCTCGGCCGCCTGGTCGGCCGCGGCGACGCGCCGCCGGCGCCGAGGCTCTGGATCGGGCCCGAGGAACGTTCGCTTGCGGATCGACTTATTCCCGACGGTCCACCGGTCCTCGCTCTCGGGCCCGCCGCGAATTGGCGGGCCAAGACCTGGCGGGCCGAACGCTTCGCCGACCTCGCCGCAAGGTTGACGCGAACGGGACCGCTGGTCGACGCACGCGTCGCGGTGTTCGGCGCGGCCGGCGAGGAGGCGGCCGTGCGAGCGCTTATCGACTCGCTTCCGCCCGAGCGGCGGATCGACCTGGTCGGCCGGATCGATCCATTGGAGGCGGCGGCGTGCCTCGCGCGCTGCCGCTTGTTCGTCGGCAACGATTCGGGTCTGATGCACATAGCTGCGGCGGTCGGC
>CAZZLX010000186.1:0-7017 GCA_964655235.1 uncultured Rhizobium sp. | reverse complement strand
CCGGGGTCTCGAAGATGATGAGATCCTGATGCTCGGTTTTATCGCGGAAGACGATTTTGGTGACCTGGAAGCGCTGACCGATGTTCGGATAGAGGGTCTCGTTGAACCACTCCATCAGGTCATGCCTCGCTTGTAGTCCCCGAGCGTGACATGCGTCGGCTTGAAGGCGTCCTTCAGGACCGGGATCGCCTTGTGCGGCTTGGCGTCGCCACACATGAACAGGTCGAGCGCGGCATAGCCCCGCTCCGGCCAAGTGTGGATCGAGATGTGCGATTCCGCCAGCACGGCCACGCCCGAGATCCCGCCCGACGGCAGGAACCGGTGCAGATGGATGTGCAGCAGCGTCGCGCCGCAATCCTGGACGCACTTGCGGAAGGCGCGCTCGATCAGCTCCTCGTCGTCGAGGCCGGTGCAGCCCCAGAGATCGAGGATGAGATGCGTGCCCGCGAACGTCAGCCCGTCCTGGGTGACGAAATGATCGAGCTGGTCGTCGGTTTTAGTGGTTGCGACCGCGAGGCGGTTCTTGGTCTCGGTCGCCCGGCTGTCTGGCAATGCCTCGCTGGCGCGGGTCCCCGAGTCCATCCCCACTTTGGCAAGAGCGATGGGCTTGGCCATCGGACCTCCAAACTAAGAGTGGACCCAAAGGAAAAACGAGCCGGTATTTGGGGCATATGCCCCCTTGATGCAAGAGGAAATTCCCCCCTCGGGAAAAAAACTGTCGCAGAGAGTTAAAGCGCTTCCGCCATGGCAGCGATCATCGACGGATCGACGCCGCCGAAGCCCCCGATGAGACGCGCGCCAAGCCTGCGCGCGACGATCGCGTAGGCGCTCATCTCGACGGCACCGAACGGGCGCACGAGCACACCGTCCTTGAGCTCAGGCTGACCGGCATTGGCTCTGACCACGAGTGGAACCTCGAGCGCGCCGACGGCGGCAAGCACCTTGAGCGCCGCTTCCGGACCGACGGCTCCGTCGATGCCGACGGCAACGGGACGAGGATCGAGGCGACTTGCCCAGATGAGCAGCTCGACGAAGCGCCGCATCCCAACCTGGCCGTCCGGCGACTTCCGCGCATCGAAGGTGAGGACGTAGGCCACGCCGGTCGGCCGCGCCGCTTCGAATGCCGCCGTCGCGTCGCCGGTGCCGGCGAGCGCCTCGAACCAGAGCGCATCGGCGCCGGCACTCGCCAGCGCTGCGGCCTGCCCGATGAACGCGACACGGCGCTCGAACGGCGATACGACGGGCCCGATCGCCCCCGCGATCACCGCATCCGGAGCGGCCATGCGGGCAAGGCGCACCGCGGCGGTGCAGATCGCCTCCGCCTCGTCGCCATATCGGGAGCGATTGGCGCCGATGCTGTTGGTGGTGACGATCTCCGCGCCGGCGACCGCGAGCCGGCGATGAACCTCCATCACGGCATCCGGTCGATCGACGCACCAAGTTTCAGGCGGTACTCCCAGCGGAAGGCCGAGAGCATTGAGCCCATCGGCGACGCCACCATCGACCAGGACCACGCGGCGAGCGGCGAGCCTCGCCGAGAGCCGGTCAGGAGGAAGGACGGTTCCGCCGCTCGCGGAGACGGGCGACGACGGCCCGTCTGCCGTCGTCATCGAGGCCGAGCCAGGCGCCGATCTCCTCGATGGTACGGAAGCAGCCTTTGCAGAAGCCGGTGTCCGGATCGAGAATGCAGAGCCCGATGCAGGGCGAAGGAACTGAACCTGCCATTCCGCTAAGGTTAAGCCAATGCGGCGGCCAACGCCAGGGCGGCGGGCGGTATCGGCACGGACGGGATATCCTGTGGGTTGCACGGGACCGGTCGCAGGGCTAACTACCGGACTAACGATATACAGATCGGACGCGTTCCATGGCTCTCACCCTGGTCGTCGGCAACAAGAACTATTCCTCCTGGTCGATGCGACCATGGCTGGTGCTGAAGAAGTCGGGCGCCGCTTTCGAGGAAATCGTGATTCCGCTCGACCGGCCGGAGACGCGCGCCGAGATCTTCAAGCATTCGCCGAGCGGCTTCGTCCCGACGCTGAAGGACGACGAGCTGACGATCTGGGAGTCGCTGGCGATCTGCGAGTACCTCGCCGAGAAGTTCCCGGACGCCAGCCTGTGGCCGAAGGATCCGTCGGCGCGCGCCATCGCGCGCTCCGTTTCGAACGAAATGCATTCGGGCTTTTCGGCGCTTCGCACCAACATGCCGATGAATGTGCGCGGCAACCTGCCGGGCAAGGGCCGCGCTCCCGGCGTCCAGGAGGACATCAACCGGATCTCGGCGATCTGGCGCGACTGCCGCACGCGCTTCGGCCAGAGCGGGCCCTATCTCTTCGGTGCCTTCTCGATCGCGGACGCGATGTACGCGCCCGTGTGCTCGCGCTTCGTGACGTATCAGGTCGACCTCGACGCCGACGCCAAGGCCTACGTCAACACGATCTGGGCCGATCCCGCGATGGCGGCCTGGGTCGAAGGCGCCAGGCGCGAGCCCTGGGTGATCGAAAAGTCCGAACTCTAGAGGCTGGCGCGCCCGGCGCGGCGATCGTTCGGCCGCATCGTTCCGACATATTCCGGCACCAGGCGAAGCAGGCCTGACAGCGTGTCGTCGGTGCGGCGATTGCGTGCCGCCTCCTCGATCTCGTCGAGCGCGCGGGCGAGGATCGCCAGATCGACGGTACGCGGGCGTGCAAGGAGGATCCCCGGCCGCTCTGTCTGCATCAAGTCTTCCTGGCCGTGGAACAGCTCCTCGAAGAGCTTTTCGCCGGGACGCAGGCCCGTGAACTCGATCTTGATGTCCTCGTTCGGCCGAAAACCCGCGAGCCGGATCATCTGGCGGGCAAGGTCGAGGATCTTCACCGGCTCACCCATCTCCAGCACGTGGATCGCGCCGGGCTCGTCCTTCGGGCGCGACAGCGCCAGCTCACAGGACTGCAGCACCAGCTCGACCGCCTCACGCACGGTCATGAAGTAGCGCGTGACCTCGGGATCTGTGACGGTGACCGGCCCGCCGGCCGCGATCTGGCGCTGGAACAGCGGCACCACCGAGCCCGTCGATCCCAGGACGTTGCCGAAGCGGACGGTGACGAAGCGCGTGCCGCCGCGTCCGCGCGAGGCGACTTCCAGCGCCTGGCAGTAGATCTCGGCGACGCGCTTGCTGGCGCCCATGAGGCTGGATGGATTCACCGCCTTGTCGGTCGAGATCAGCACCATCGCCTGGACGCCCGCAGCGATCGCCGCGTCGGCGACGACGCGCGTGCCGGCAACATTGGTCAGCACGCCTTCGTTCGGATTCGCCTCGACCAGTGGCACATGCTTGAAGGCGGCGGCGTGGAAGACCAGATCCGGCCGCTCGCGCGCCAGAACCTGGTCGACGCGCACGCGGTCACGGACGTCGCCTAGGATCGCCGAGCGCGGCAGCGACGGCCAGCTCTCGGCCATCGCGGAGTCGATCAGGTAGAGCTGGTATTCGCCATTGTCGAGAAGGGCCAGGTGCGCCGGGTTGAACGCGGCGATCTGGCGGACGAGTTCGCTGCCGATGCTGCCGCCAGCGCCGGTGACGAGGACCCGTTTGCCCGCGATCATCCGTTCGAGACCCGACCGGTCCAGCACGCGTTGCGGGCGGCCGAGCAGGTCCTCGACCTCGATCGGCTTGATCTCCGACTTGGTCGCACCCGCCTGCTCGAGGCGGCGGGGATCGGGAAGACGGCTCAGCGGCAGCGCCAGCTTGGCGGCAAGCTCCACAAGGCCGCGGACATGGGCGCCGTCACCTTCGGCACGGCCGAGCACGAGGCGCTCCGGCCGCTCGTCGCGCTGGGCAAGCTGCTCGACGATCTGCTCCAGCGCGGATTCCGGCCCGAGCACCTCGACGCCGAGGACCTGGCGCCCCTGGTAGTCCTTGCGGTCGTCGACGGCGCCGACGACGCGATAGGGCGCGCCGTCACCGCGCGCGAGGTTGCGCACGAAGGTCTCCGCCGCGTCGCCCCATCCGACGAGCAGAACCGGCACGCGACGGCCCTCGCGTTCCAGAACACCGCCTAAGCGGCGCTCGCGGAAGATGCGGGTGAGAAGCCGCGGCGCCGCGAGGAACGCGGTCATCACGAACACGTCGATCAGCACGACCGAGCGCGGGAAGTCCTGCAGGCGCGTCACCAGGAACAGCACCGGCAGGAAGATCAGATGGCTCAGCGCCACCACCTTGCCGATGGTGGCGACGTCGTCGAGCCCGGCATAGCGCCAGACCCGCCGCGAAAGGCCGAAGAACTGGGCGACGCCCGCAGCGATCGCGACGAACAGCGCAAGGCCGCCCCACAACGCCTGCGGCGGCCAGTCGACGATCAGGTCGCCGACGCGGAGATAGAACGAGACGAGATAGGCAGCGGCGGCGAGCGTCGCGTCGAACAGCGCGACGACGAGTGCGCGTCGGACCGGCCAGCGGCGATTGGTCATTCGGGGGCGCTATAGCACATCGGGGCGGCAGAAATCAGGCTCGGGCGAATCGCAGCAGGGTGGCTCCGACCAGTACCGCCGCGAGGGCCAGGGCCGGCCAGGGCGCCACGAGCGCGAGGAATGCCAGGAAAACCAGGCAAAGATTCAGCACGCCGACCGAGATCGAAACGCGCGCGTGGCTCCAACCGCGTTGGGCAGCCTGCTGGTAGAAGTGCTCGCGATGCGCCTCCCAGACGCGCTTTCCCTGCACCGCGCGACGAAGCAACGTCCAGGTCGCGTCGGCGAGGTAATAGGCAGGGAGGATCAGCGCAGGCGCCCAGTGGCCGGCCTTCGCCAGCATCAGCAGCATCGCGCCGAGGAGATACCCCAGCGGCACGCTGCCGACATCGCCCATGAACAGGCGCGCAGGATGCCAGTTCCAGCGGAGGAAGCCGATCGACGCCGCCGCGACGATGAGGGCAGGTGCTGCCGGAGCGCCGACCGCCGCGAGGCCGATGCCCACCGAGGCCGCCTCGACGCCGGTGATGCCGTCGATGCCGTCCATGAAGTTCGTCAGGTTGACGAACCAGACCCAAGCGATCCCGGCCGCAAAGAGGTCGAGCGCCGGCGGCAGCAGTCCCTGGAACACGGGGCGGCCGTCGAGCGCGGCGAGTCCCGCGGCGACCGCGGCGACCTGCGCGAGAAGGCGCCAGCGCGCCGGCACGTGGCTGCGGTCGTCGCGCCACGACAGCAGCGCGAGGCAAGCGGCCGCCGCAACGAGAACGAGCCAGGGAAGCGGCGACGAGCTTGCGACGGCGAAGACGAGAAGCGCCGGCAGGATGCCCGCGAGAAGGCCGATGCCGCCGCCGCGCGGCGTCGGCTGCGTATGCGAGGAGCGATGGTTGGGCGTGTCGACGATCTGGCGATGGACCAGCCAGGCAAGCACGCGTCCCGTGGCGAGCCATGTCGCCGCGAAGGCCGCGGCGGCAAGAAGCGCAGCCATCTGAATGTCGCTCACGGCTCGCCCTTGTTCGCGCGCTCGTGACGGGCGAGCACGTCTTCCGGCCAGCGGTTCTTGAGATAGGCGACGATCGCCCAGATCTGCGCCTCGGTCAGGTTGAACTCGAACGCCGGCATCTGGCTGCGCGTGCCCGAGGGCAGGAACGGCTGGCCGCCGTATTTGATCCACTCGAAGATCTGCCGGTCTGGGCGGTCGACGATCGGCGAACGCTCGTCGAGCGCCGGCGAGATGCCGGCGGTGATCGGCGTATCGGGCCGCCACTCGTCGTGGCCCTCGCGATCGGTGCCGTGGCAATAGGAGCACTGCTGGCGATAGAGCGTCCGCCCCAGCGCCACCTGCGCCGGCCGGTCGGCCTGGGCGTCGGTCGCGGTCGAGGCGAGCTTCCGCTCGATCAGCATCACCACGCCGGTGATGACGATCGCGACGATGGCGCTGATCAACGTGAAGCGGCTCTTTCGATCGGAGAGGAAGCCCTGGTGCGGGGGGCGCACCTCCTCGTCGTCGTCCTCGTCGGTCACCAGCACGCGCCGGCGCCTGGGCGCGTATTTCGGCTTCGCCGGGGCGGGCGGCTCCCGCTTGAGCCAGCGATCGAGGAACGGCAGGCGCATGGCCTCACTATAGACGACCCGTGATAGGGTCGCGCCATGCGCGACGGCTGGACCCGCGGTACGCCGATTCTCGAGGTCGACGCCGCGGCGGCCGAACGCCTGATCGCTCGCGCCTTCCCGGCGGCCCGCGTGACCTCGGTCGAGCCGGTCGCGGGCGGACTCGCCAACACGAACCTTATGACAACGGTCGCCGGTCGCGACTCGCCCTTGCTGCTCCGCCTCTATCAGCGCGCGCCGGAAGAGGCGCGGAAGGAATGGGCGCTGCATCGGCTGCTCGCCGGCCGTGCGCCGGTGCCGGCGATCCTTCATGCCGCCGAATCGAATCCGGTGACCGGCGGCCCCTATGCGATCGTCGAGTGGGTCGAGGGTCATCACCTCGGCCGGATGGCCCCTGCCCTCGCAGCCGAAGCGAGAAGAGCGCTCGCCCACGATATCGGCCGGGTATTGGCATCGATTCACGCGGTGACGTTTCCGGCCGCCGGATTCTTCGCCCCGGACCTGACGATCGCCCAGCCGATCGACGCTGGCGCCGGCGGCCTCGCCGGCTATCTGCGCCTCTGTCTCGTCGACGGCCGGGGCGGCCAACGGCTGGGCGCCGAGCTGACCGAGGCCGCGCTCGCCTTCGCCACGCGCGACGGCCATCGCCTCGAGGCCTGGACCACGCCGCCGCGTCTGACGCATGCGGACTTCAATGGCACGAACGTGCTGGTGCACGAGACTCCGGTCGGCTGGCGCGTCGCCGCCGTTCTCGACTGGGAGTTCGCGTTCGCGGGCGCGCCGTTCTTCGATTTGGGCAACCTGCTGCGCCCGCCCCTCGGCGATCTGGACGGCTTCGCCGAGGCCGTTGCCGGCGGATATCGCGAGGCCGGCGCGACGATGCCTGCGGACTGGCGCGAGCTCGCGCGGATCGCGGATCTCACCGCCTGGGCGGATTTCCTCAACCGAACGGACGCGACGCCGCAGGTG
>CAZZLX010000185.1:0-7096 GCA_964655235.1 uncultured Rhizobium sp. | reverse complement strand
AGGTCGACATCCGCGTCGCCACCATCGTCGAGGCCGAGCCGTTCCCGGAAGCGCGCCGGCCGGCGTTCAAGCTCCGCGTCGATCTCGGGCCCGAGATCGGCATCAGGCGCTCCTCGGCGCAGATCACCAAGCACTACAAGCCCGAGGAACTGATCGGCCGCCAAGTCGCCGCGGTCGTCAACTTCCCCTCGAAGCAGATCGGCCCGGTGATGAGCGAGATCCTGGTGCTGGGCTTCCCCGACGAGGCCGGCGAGGTCGTGCTGGTCTCGGTCACCCACAAGGTGCCGAACGGCGGCAAGCTGTTCTGATATCGGACCGTCGCCTGCGTCATACCCGGCGACGGAGCGCCAGCCTCAGATCTCCGCGAAGATCTCGAGCAGGTTGCCGTCGGGATCGCGGAAGAACAGCGTGCGGTGGCCGAAGCTCTGGTCGGTCGGCGGCGAGAGCAGCGCGATGCCGTTCCGCGCGAGTTCGGCGGCGCAGAGATCGACATAGTGCGGCGGCACGCGGAAGGCGAGCTGGAGGGCCGCGCTGCCTTTCGGCGTCGGCTCGTCGTCGAGTCGCCGCGGCCGCGACAGCGCCAGCGTGTTCGAGCCGACCCGGTACTCGAGCCAGTCCGCCGACAGCTGTCGGACGAAGGCGAATCCCAGCACGTTTCCGTAGAAGTGCCGCATCGCCTCCATGTCGCGCACGAAGACGACCGTGTAGTCGATGGCGCGGATGGACTGGAAAGGCGAGCCGGGCGGCGTCTTGTAGTCGCTCATGGGGCGACTCTGGCACGGCTAATCCGCGACCGCGAGGCGTCTCCGCCGCCTGGCCTTGATCCCGCGCCAGAGCTCCTCGATGAAGGGCAGGATGTCGATCACGAAGGCGGCGCCGAGCGCGATCGCGATATAGGCCACGGGCAGCGGCTCGTATTTGAGCCTCAGCGTCCAGTCGGGCGCCTGCGGCCCGGCGCCGAAGATCGCGAAGGCCTGCTCCCAATGCAGCACGACCATGAGGCTCAAGCCCAGCACCGGGATCATCTCGAGGAAGCCGTGCACATGCTGTTCGATCCAGCCGATGCCGCGCACGCGCTCGGCATAGGCCGGATCCCACAGCGTCGTCGCCTCATGCAGCACCAGTGCCGCCGCCATGATCGCCAGTACCGCGGCATTCACGTCGAGGAAGAGGGCAGCCAGCATCGGCACGCCCATCTCGGCGAAAAGCAGCAGATGGATCGCCGACTCCTTGACCCCGGTCGAGAACTCGATCCGCCGCGCGCGATGGCAGAGATAGTCGGCGAGTCCCGCGATCAGCCAGAGCGGCATCACGAAATACATCAACACGCCCATGGCGATCTTGTCGTGCATGCGAGGAAAACTCGACGGATGCGGGCGAGTTCCGCCTCTTAGCCCTCCCGGCACGCGGCGACGGGCGAGGGGATCCGAGCGAACGGAACGACTTTGTACGCCGGCGGTTCACTTTCGATGACCACGCGCTTTCTCATTCCCGTCCTCGCCGTGCTCGCGCTCGCCGCCTGCGACGAATCCAAGCTGCCCGAAGACGCCTCGACGGGGCCGAAGCCCGAGATCCCGAAGCCGACCTCGGCGCTGCTCCCCACCGTCAACATCGCCGCGGCCGAAGGTTGGTCGAGGGACGGGGCGCCGATCCCGGCCGACGGGCTCGCGGTCGCCGCCTTCGCGCGCGATCTCGACCATCCTCGCTGGCTCTACGTGCTGCCGAACGGCGACGTGCTGGTGGCGGAGTCGAACGCGCCGAAGCGGCCCGAGGAGAACAAGGGCATCAAGGGCTGGATCATGAGCCTGGTGATGAAGCGTGCCGGCGCCGGCGTTCCCAGCGCCAACCGCATCACGCTGCTGCGCGACGCCGACGGGGACGGCGTCGCCGAGACACGCCACGTCTTACTCAAGAACCTGAATTCACCCTTCGGCATGGCCCTGGTCGGCGACACCTTCTACGTCGCCAATACCGACGCGGTGGTGAAGTACCCCTACACGGCAGGCGCCACCGAGATTCCGCAAGCCGGCGAGAAGCTGGCCGACCTACCCGGCGGCCCGCTCAACCATCACTGGACGAAGAGCCTGGTCGTGAGCCCCGATGGCAAGAAGCTCCATGTCGGCGTCGGCTCCAACTCGAACGCCGCCGAGAACGGCATCGAGAAGGAGGCGGACCGGGCCGCGATCCTGGAGATCGATGCGGCGAGCGGCGCCACGCGCCTCTTCGCTTCCGGTCTCCGCAATCCGGTCGGCCTCGCCTTCGAGCCGGAGTCGAAGCAGCTCTGGGCCGTGGTCAACGAGCGCGACGAGCTCGGCAGCGATCTGGTGCCCGACTACCTGACCTCGGTGAGGGACGGCGGCTTCTACGGCTGGCCGTGGAGCTACTGGGGCCAGCATGTCGACGAGCGCGTAAAGCCGCCGAACCCGGAGATGGTGGCGAAGGCGCTGGTCCCAGACTTCGCGCTCGGCAACCACGTGGCGCCGCTCGGCCTTGCCTTCGCCGAAGGCCGAACCCTGCCCGAGCGTTTCCGCAACGGCGCGTTCGTCGGCGAGCACGGGTCATGGAACCGCAAGCCGCGGAGCGGCTACAAGGTCGTGTTCGTGCCGTTCTCGAACGGAAAGCCCGGCGGCGCGCCGGTCGACGTGCTGACCGGCTTCGTCAGCAAGGAGGACAAGGCGCAGGGACGTCCCGTCGGCGTCGCGATCGACACCAGGGGCGCGCTTCTTATCGCCGACGACGTCGGCAACGTCATCTGGCGCGTGACGCCGGCGACGCAGACGGCGACGAAGCCTTAAGCGGCCTTCAGCACCGGCCGCCTCTCGCGCCAGGGCGTCGCGACCTGATAGGCGTGTGCGACGGCGAGCGAGGTCGCGTCCTGGAACGGATGGCCGATCACCTGGATCGCCAGCGGCAATCCTGAAGAATGAAAGCCCGTGCAGACGGTGGTCACCGGCTGGCCGGTGACGTTGCACGGCATCGGCAGCGGCGGGCGCTTAAACATCGCCCACTTGTCCGAGCCGGCGAAGGTCGGCGCCGGGCCGGGAAGGGCGGCGGTCACCATCACGTCGACCTCGGCCGTCGCCTGGCGGACCTCGTCGATGAGCTGGCGGCGGAGACGCTGCGCCTGCAGGTAGTCGGGCGCGGAGAACAGTGCCGCCATCGCCGCGCGGTCGCGGAAGTTCTCGCAGTAGTCGTTGAAGCGCGTCCGGAACTCCGAGGCGTGGACCGTGAAGGCCTCGGTCAGCAGGATGACGTAGCAGCAGGCGGCGAACTGGCCGAGCGGCGGCAGGCGCACGTCGGTGATCGTGGCGCCGAGATCGCGCATGACGGCGATCGCCGCGTCCAGCGACTTCTGCATCTCGGGATCGATCTGCGTGTCCTGCTCGTGGAAGTGCCGGATCAAGCCGACGCGCACGCCCTTGAGATCGGTGCGCAGCGCCGCGTGATAGTCCGGGATCGGCACATGGGCGCTCGCCGGGTCGCGCGGGTCGTGGCCGGCCATCGCCTGCAGCAAGAGCGCGCAGTCCTCGACGGTCCACGCCATCGGCCCGGTGTGGTCGAGCGAGTAGGAGAGCGGGAAAACGCCGGCGCGACTGCAGAGTCCGTAAGTCGGCTTGATGCCGCTGACGCCGCACCAGGCGGATGGATTGCGGATCGAGCCGCCGGTGTCGGAGCCGGTGCCGCCGAGGATCATGCCGGCGGCGATCGCGGCACCCGTGCCGCTCGAGGAGCCGCCGGTGACGTGGTCGTAGTTCCACGGGTTCTTCGCCGGCGGCCAGGGCAGGTCGAAGGATGGCCCGCCCATCGCGAACTCGTGCGTCGCGAGCTTGCCCAGCATCACCGTGCCCACCTCGGCAAGCTTCCCGACCGTCGTCGCGTCCTCGGTCGGCACGTGATCGGCCAGGATCTTCGAATGCGCGGTCGTGCGGATGCCTTTGGTCGAATAGATGTCCTTGTGCGCGATCGGGATGCCGTGCAGCGGCCCCTTCGCGCGGCCGGCGGCGATGTCCTTCTCCGCCTGCCGGGCCTGCGCGATCGCTTCCTCTTCGCACACGAGCAGGAAGGCGTTGAGCTTCGCGTCGTAGGTCCTGATGCGTGCCAGGCACTGCTCGGCGAGCGCCACGGGCGAGAGCGCCTTCGACTGGATCAGCCGCGAGGCCTCGGCGATCGAGAGGATCTCGCTCATGTCGGCTCGCGCGTGAAGATCGTCGCCGGCTCCGCCGCCATCGGCCGCGGCGCGTTCACGATGTCGACCCATTGCTGCAGATAGCCCGACACGGCGTGCAGCTCGTCGATCTGCGCGCGTGTGAGCTTGAGGCCGGCGCGGGCGAGGCGAGCTTCGACCTCGGCCCGGTCCATCGGCTTCGGATCGCTCATGCCGCCCTCGCGGCGACCGGTGTCTCGCCCTGGATTTGCGTGCGGAGCATGATGCGGCGCGACTTCGGATCGAAGGCCTCGCGTCGGTGGATCACCGAGCGGTTGTCCCAGACCAGGATGTCGCCCTGCTTCCACTTGTGCGCATAAGCCAGCTTCGGATCGGTGCAATGCGCCCACAGGCGGTCGAGCAGCTTTTCGCTTTCATCGAGCGAGAGCCCGTCGATGTAGCCGTTGCGGCGGCGGCCGAGGTAGATCGCGGGCACGCCGGTATCCGGATGCAGCCGCACGATCGGATGCGAGGCGCCGGGCGCCTCCCTGGGATCGACGATTTCCTTCGAGCCGCGGCGCAGCTCGCCGACGCTCGTATACGAGGAGTCGTGCTTCGCGGTTCTGCCGGCGATCGCGCGCTTGAGATCATCGGGGAGTGTCGCATACGCCTTGATCATGCTGGCGAAGGACGTGTCTCCACCCGACGGCGGGACCTCGACTGCGTAGAGGACGCTCGCCCGCGGCGGCGCCGCGATGTACGACATGTCGGTGTGCCACTCGGCCTCGCCGTAGCCGAGGCCGCCGATCGCCTTCCCGTCGACGACGACGTTGGAGATGATCCAGATCTCCGGCCTTCGCGCGCCGCCGTCGCCGTAGCTGCGCTCGGCCGAGGCCGGCGGCATCTCCAGCTCGCCGAAGCCCTGGCTGAACTTGACCAGGCTCGGCTCGTCCATCTTCTGGCCGCGGATCAGCAGGAGGCCGTTCTCGGCCCAGGCCTTCCGGATGCGCGTGAAGTCGGCATCGCTCACGCCTTTCGATGCTTCGATCCCGCGCACCTCGACGCCGAGCGCGGCATCGGGAATCGGCACGATCTCCATAGGGCCTCCAGCAGAACGGGAGGGCGATCCTAGCGCGCCGGACGGGGCGGCAGAAGTCAGGCTTCGAAGAGTCTCTGTCTGGACGTCGGCTCATGACCCATATGTATGGACCGGCTGCTGATCGCAAGTGAGCGTGCGTTGGATAGAAGCAGACGTTCCAACCTCTTAGCGGACCTCGTCCAACATCCTGATTGGAGGCAATAATGAAGGTCAAACGCATTGTCGCCAATATCGCGACCGACAACGTGGCGGCCGCCAAGCGCTTCTATCGTGACATTCTCGGCCTAGACATCCTGATGGATCACGGCTGGCTCGTGACCTACGGCTCGTCCCAGAAGATGAGCGTGCAGGTCAGCATCGCGTCGGAGGGCGGCTCGGGAACGCCGGTGCCCGATTTCTCGATCGAGGTCGACGACGTCGATGCCGCCTTGCGGCGCATGAAGAAGGCGAACATAGAAATCGAATACGGTCCGGCGGACGAGCCGTGGAACGTGCGCCGTTTCTTCGTCCGCGATCCTTTCGGGAGGCTCATCAACATACTGATGCACAATTAGCTCGCCCCTAGCGGAGAGGCCGCGTCTGGCCAACAGCCGACGTTGGAATGGAAGTCCTCTAGGCGTCGCGTCGAGCCGAGGGCCAGCGGACGATGCCGAGCGCGACCAGGAGGCCCAGCATCGCCGAGGCAAGACCGAGAAGCTGGACCGGGGTCGGGTACTCGCCGAGGATCGGAATTCCGAACAATATCGCCAGCCCCGGCACCATCGCCGGGAACAGCACGGCGCGGCCGGCACCGAGCAGGACGACGATGCGGTTGTAGGCGAGCGTCGCCAGCGTGCCGCTCAGGAGCCCCTGCACCACGCCTTGCAGCGCCAGCTCGGACCAGGGCAGCGCCAGCAGGTGCGGCACCGAGAAGGCGAGCGGATAGACCGCCGACATGATCACCATCGACAGCACGCAGACCGCCGCCATCGCGACCACCGACTCGAGCCGCCACAGCCGGAACAGGATCGTGTAAGCGGCCCAGAGCAGGCCGGCGAACAGGAAGATCAGGTCGCCGAGCCAGACATTGGCGCCGCCGCCGGAGGCCAGCAGACCTTCGACGCCGATCAGGCCGAGGCCGAGCACGATGCCGCCGGTGCCGATCGCATGGCCGAGCCCGTGGCGCTCCTTGAGCAGCACGATCGCCAGCGCCGAGCAGAAGACGGTGACCGACATCGGCACCAGCACCGCACCATGGGCCAGCGGCGCGAACATGTAGCCGGCGGCCTGGCTGAACGCGGCCAGCGGTCCCGCGGTCAGGACCAGCACGAGACCGCGGCCCCAGCCGATACCCCCTAAGTTGGCGATGCCGTGCCTGAGCAGTATCGGCAGGAAGATCAGGCCGGCGACGCCGAAGCGGAGCAGCGTGATGTCCTCAGGTCTGACGCCGCGCAGGATGCCGCCGCGCGCGACCGAGAACGACGAGGCCGCCATCAGTGCCATCGCGATGCCGAGCACAATGCCGAGCCGCACGCGCTTCTTCGCCTCGGCTTCGGTTTCTCCGGGATGTCCGCCGGCGTCGGTGGCCATCAGTAGAAAGCGGGCACGTCGCGCGCGAGTCCGTCGAAAAGTCCGTCGATGCGCTTGCACCAGGCGAGCACCGGATCGTCCTCGGCGAGGAACCGGAACGGGCTCGTGCAGCGCGCCCATTGGAAGGCGCCGAAGACGATGTAGTCCGCATAGGTCGGCGAGGCGCCGCCGAGATAGGGATAGTCCTGAAGCGGCACGCGGATCGGCTGCAGGCTGCGGCGGAAGTCCGGCAGGCGCTGCTCGCGATCGGCAGAGATCGCTTCCAGCGTCATGCCGAAGCGCTT
>CAZZLX010000184.1:0-7122 GCA_964655235.1 uncultured Rhizobium sp. | reverse complement strand
AGCACCCCGATGAAGAAGGTGCCGACGCCCATCAGGGTCATCGTCACGAGGAAAGTGTACTTGCGGCCGACGAGGTCGCCGATGCGGCCGAACACCAGCGCGCCCAGCGGACGGACGGCGAAACCGGCGGCGAAGGCCAGCAGCGTGAAGATGAAGGCGACGTTGGCCGGGACGCCCGAGAAGAAGTACTTCGCGAGGAAGACGCCCAGCGTCCCGTAAATGTAGAAATCGTACCACTCGAAGACGGTACCGAGAGACGACGCAAAGATGACCTTGCGTTCCTCGGCCGTCATCGTCCGGGTAGCCTGACCCGCAGCGATGCTAGACATCGATATCCTCCCCTCGACCCGTTGAACGGACGCGCTTCGACGCAGTTCTTGCGATTTTGGTCAACGGGTGCGTAGCCGTTCCATATCCGCAAGGGCGTCGCGGCATATCCTTTCGGAGGGGGAGATTCCGACGGGACGATCAGGCCAGGTCGGGCAGCTGATCCTGGGTGCGCAGCCGGTAGCCGACGCCGAGCTCGGTCACCAGGTAGCGAGGGCGGGTCGGATCCGGTTCGATGGAGAGCCTGAGCTTTCGCATGAAGATCCGGAGGTACTGGACGTCCTCGGAATTGGCCGGTCCCCAGAGCTCGCGCAGCAGATGTTGCTGGGTCACGACCTTGCCGGCGTCTCGGACCAGGAGGCGAAGCAGGTCGTACTGTTTGCGCGACAGTTTGCGCTCGGTGCCGTCGACGCGGACCAGCCGACGCTCGAGATCGACCTCGAGGCCGCCAGCCGTGAACACCTTAGGAGCGCCATTCGGCCGGGTGCGCCGCAGGAGAGCACCGATGCGTGCCAGCAGTTCCGCCATGCCGAAAGGCTTGGTCACGTAGTCGTCGACCCCGCCGTCGAGCGCGCGCACCTTGTCGACCTCGCGGCCGCGCACGGTCAGGACCAGGATCGGCACGTTGGATGCCTCCCGGAGCCCAGCCACTACCTGGAAGCCCTCCATGTCCGGCAGGCCGAGGTCGAGCACGACGACGTCGGGTCTCGTCGTGGTCGCGAGCTTGAGAGCAGCCTCGCCGTTCGGCGCTTCGACGACACCGTAGCCATGCGCCGAGAGGCCGGCCTTGAGGAAACGGCGGATCTGCGGCTCGTCGTCGACGACGAGAACGGTTGCGTTGGATTCAGGTGCCACTAGGCCGCTCCTCGTTCGGGTATCGAGGCTGGAACAGGATAGACGACATGGAAGGTTGCGCCCCGGCCACGCCCCGGACTAGACGCCCTGATGCTGCCGCCATCTGCCTCGACGAAAGCACGCGCGATCGCCAGGCCGAGACCGGAGCCCGCGATCGCCGCATCGTCCCCGGAGCCGCGATAGAAGCGATCGAAGACATGACGCGCCTCTTCCGGCGGAAACCCGACGCCCGCATCGGAAACCTCGACGGTCACCTCGGAAGGCGTTCCGCGCGCGGCGACCACGATCGACGTTCCCGCCGGTGAATACTTGGTAGCATTCTCCAGGATCTGGACCAGCGCCCTTTCCGCCAGAAACGGATCGATCTCCAGTATCGGCAGGTCCTCCGGCAGGCGCACGTCGATCACACGCCCTGGCGTCAGACGGGATACGTCGGCGATGGCGGCGTTGACGACGTCCGCCACCTCCGTCGCCTCACGCCGGAGCTTCATCTCGCCGCTGCGCAGACGGGCGAGGTCGAGGGCATTGCCGACGACATGCCCGAGACGGATCGCCTCTCCATGGATCGTGTCGACCAGATCGATGCGAGCCGTCTCGTCGTAGCGCCGCCAGAACTCCTTGAGCGCCGTCACCGATCCGACGATGGAGGTCAGCGGCGTCTTGAGATCGTGCGAGACCGAGTTGACCAGCGCTTCGCGCAGCTCGTCGGCGCGCGCCTGATCGCGAGCCGCTTCGAGCGCTCGATCGAGCCTGGCCCGCTCGATCGCCGCGGCGGCATGATCGAGGAGTGCCGACAGGTCGAGGCCGGTCCGCGCCGATCGCTGCGGCGTCTCGGCGTCGGGCGCAGCGAGGACGGCAATCGTCCGATCGCCGGATTTGAGCGGGAAGAGATACCACCTCTCGTCCGCCTCGCCCGTCTCGCTTTGAGGCGACGACCCCAGCCCCAGCATCTCGTCCGCTGCCGCCAGCGTCGCCGGGCCGAGATCGGCGCCAGGGTCCTTGATGACATGCCGTCCGCCTTCGTCGGTCAGCTTTATCAGGGCCAGGGGGTTGCCGAAGGTGGTCTTGAGGCCGTCGAGGATTGCACGGCCCAGTTCCTCCCGATCAACGAGGCCGGCGATACGCCGACTGAAGGTGTAGAGATCGGAGACCCGCTGCTCCCGCATCCTCGCCTCCGATGCCTGGCGGCGGATGCGGGCGGTCTGCTGGCTCAGGATCACCGCGAGGATCGCGAAAGCCGTGAGGTCGACCAGGTCCTGCGGTTCATCCACCGCGAGGCTGTAGAGGGGCGGGAAGAAGAAGAACGCCGACGCGGCAACGGCGAGCACCACTGTCAGGATCGACGGACCGACGCCGAATGGCACCGCGGACGCTAGCACGCAGCCGAGGAACAGGACCGAGAAGTGCGGGACCCAAGCGACCGGCGCCAGGGCCTGCATGACCACGACCGTGACAATGACCAGCAAGGTCGCTGCGGCATAGGGTCCGGCCGCCCGGGCGACTCGTCCGAGGCGACCACGCACGACACGACGCCTGACGCTTTGCTGCGCCACGCCCAGCCCTCCGACGGATCCCCCGGTTGTCACGGTCTACACCGTGACGGCACGGTCTGACACGCTACTTTCGGCTACTCTGCGGCTATTGGGCGCGGCGGAGATCGGCAACCAATGCGCTGGCATCCAGCCGGCGGCGGAATTCTCCGACGAAGATCGCCGCCCGAAGCTGGACCGTCGCGATGATCGCGTCCTGATCGAGCCGGGTGAAGCGCTGATGCAGCGGCAGCGTCCGGAACATGCGTTCCCCGGCATGGAGGACGACGTCCGCCGCCGGAGCGGGAGCGTGGGTCCGGGCGTGGTCGAACCGGGACTGGAACGCGGACGCCGCCTCGCCCCATCCGTCCACCCGCTCCCGCGGCGGATCCAGCTGGGCGAGGATCTCACCATAGAGACCGGCGATCCGGTCGGCGACCTGGAGCGCGGACGGCCCCGCATGCGGCCTGAGAGCCCCCTCAACGAGGATCAGCAGGTCTCCGAGAATCGCCGCGTAGGATTCCCGGGTACAGGTGTGGAGGGCATCGAGGAACGGCTTCTCGGTGAAGAGCTGAGGGGCGAAGGCATGCGCCCGTGCCTCGACATAGTCGATCGGCACCTTCTGCGAGATGTGCGCGCATTCCCGGGCGACGAGATCCTTCAAGTCTTCCACCCGGGCGACCGGCAGGGGTGCGAAATACCGGACCAGGCGCTGGATCAGTCCCCTCATGGCCTCACAATGACCGGAGCTCACGGGCCGCCGCAAGCTCGGAACCAGCGGATGCTCCGACGAATCACCCTCCCTGGGGCGATTCTTGACCGCACCCGGTCAATTCGACCTAAGTCGAAATCGCGAATCGAGGACGGCTACGTCTCAGCTATGCTACGGATATATTAAAATAACTAAAAAAATGCTGTCGGGAGGACGCTGTCTCGAAACTCAGCGATCCATGCGTCGAACGGCCGGCCACCCGCTCTGGGTGCGTCTCCGGTCATGTCCAACGACCACGGGGGAATGCGCCATGAAAGACTCTCCGCTTAGCCCGGAACAGGCACGCGCCTACTGGGACAGGACGTCCAAGCTGATGTGGACCTTGATGGCCATCTGGGCCGTCTTCGGCTACGGCGTGCACTTCTTCGCGCCAGCGCTCAACAACATCACGATCCTCGGATTCCCGCTCGGCTTCTACATGGCCGCCCAGGGATCGCTGATCGTCTTCGTCTGGATCTGCTTCTGGAACGCCAAGAAGCAAGACGAGATCGACGCCGAATTCGGCGTCTCCGACGAGTAAGGGGGAACCTGCCATGGTCATGAAAATGGAAGGCGGGTTCCTTCAGAACCTCGGCCGCATCTACGGCGTCTATACCGGTGGCTTCATCGGCTTCACGATCTTCCTCGGCATCCTCGAGGCGCTCGGGGTGCCGAACAAGATCATCGGCTACCTGTTCGTGTTTCTGACGCTCGGCGTCTACGCCTTCATCGGCGTGCTGGCGCGGACGGCGGAACTCTCCGAATACTACGTCGCCGGCCGCGTGGTGCCGGCCTTCTACAACGGCATGGCGACCGGCGCCGACTGGATGAGCGCAGCCTCGTTCATCGGCATGGCCGGATCGCTCTACTTCCTGGGCTACGACGGCCTTGCCTTCGTGCTGGGCTGGACCGGCGGCTACTGCCTCGTGGCGGTGCTCCAGGCCCCGTACCTCCGCAAGTTCGGTCAGTACACGGTGCCCGACTTCTTCAGCGCGCGGTACGGCGGCAACGTCGCCCGTTTCATCGCGGTCGTCGTTCTGGTCACCGCGTCCTTCACCTACGTGGTCGCCCAGATCGTCGGCGTCGGCATCATCACCGCGCGCTTCCTCGAGCTGGACTTCAAGGTGGCCTGCTTCGTGGGCCTGATCGGCATCCTGCTCTGCTCGATGCTGGGCGGCATGAAGGCGGTCACCTGGACCCAGGTCGCGCAATACATCATCCTGATCATCGCCTACCTGATCCCCGTCGTGATCCTGTCGGCGAAGGTGACGGGCGTGCCGGTGCCGCAGATCATGTACGGCCAGGCTCTGGCGAAGATCCAGGAGTTCGAGAAGAGCTTCGGCATCGCCGCCTCTCACGTGGCTCCATACGCGGACGCGACGGGTAAGTTCAGTGCCAACAAGATGTGGAACTTCATGGCTCTGAACTTCTGCCTCATGGTCGGCACCGCCGCGCTGCCGCACATCCTGATGCGCTACTTCACCACCCCGTCGGTTCGCCAGGCCCGGTGGTCGGTGGGCTGGAGCCTGTTCTTCATCTTCTTGCTCTACTTCACCGCGCCCGCCTATGCGGCGTTCGCGAAGCTCGAGGTCTACCAGAACCTGGTCAACCAGCCGATCGCGAGCCTGCCGGCCTGGGTGAGTCTCTGGGGCAAGATCGGCCTTGTCGGCGCCTGCGATGCCGCCAATGCCGCTCAGACCTACTCGATGTGCCGTGGCGTTACCGGCAACGGCGACGGCATCCTTCAGTTCTCCGAGCTTCGCATCCACACCGACGTGATCGTGCTGGCGACGCCGGAGATCGCGGGTCTGCCCTACGTCGTCTCCGGCCTGGTCGCGGCCGGCGGCCTCGCGGCGGCGCTCTCGACCGCCGACGGCCTGCTGCTCGCGATCGCCAACGCGCTCAGCCACGACGTCTACTACAAGATGATCGACCCGAACGCCGACACCAAGCGGCGGCTCATCACCTCGCGTGCCCTGCTCCTCGTCGTCGCGTTGATCGCGGCGTACGTGGCGGGTGCGCTCGGTGCCGACATCCTGTTCCTGGTGTCGTGGGCCTTCTCGATCGCCGCGGCCGGCCTCTTCGCCGGCCTGGTTCTCGGCATCTGGTGGAAGGGAACCACCAATGCCGGCGGCGTCTGGGGCATGATCGCGGGATATGGCATGTGCATGCTGGTGCTGATCACGACGGAGTTCTACGGACCGGCGGTGCGCGACTTCCTCGGCGCCGGGCTCGTCGACATCGTCAACATCCGCGGCCGCCAGGTCGCGTACATCCTCGGCATCAACAACATCTCCTGCGGCATCTTCGGCATCCCGGCGGCCTTCCTCGTCACCTGGCTGGTCAGCCTGGCGACGGAGAAGCCGACGAAGGAGATGCAGGAGTTCATCGAGTCGATCCGCGTGCCGACCGGCGAGGTCAAGGCGGCGCACGCCGGCATCGAGTAAGAGACTTCCCCCAGACTCGGGGGCGGGGCCGAAAGGTCCCGCCCCCTTTTCATTTCGCTTTCCTTGGCCTTCCGGTCCCTGTCAGATGACGTCCGAGATGTCCGCGACCTCGCCCGAGTTCATCCCGTTCTGGCTCGTGAACTACGGCCTCGCGCTGATCATGTGGCTCTGCGTCGGCCGCTTCCTGCTGAGCTTCTTCATCGTGCGCCAGCCGAACAACTACATCTGGCGGTCCTTCCGCTTCTTCACCGAATGGGCCGTCGCCGCGGCATCCTTCATCACGCCCCGCTACATCCATCCAGCGCTGCTGCCGCCGATCGCGGCACTCTGGATCTTCTACATACGGCTCCTCGCCTTCGCGGTCTTCCACCAGGCGGGGCTGACGCCTCCGGTGGGGCCGTCGTGATGGAGCGCCAGCGAATCTTCACCGTGATCGCTGCGGTCGCCGTCGCCAACGGCATCTTCTCGCCGGACCTTCTCGGCGTCATCGCCCTCGCGCCGATCTGGTATCCGGAATGGCTGCCGGGCGACGCGGCGACGCTGTTCATGCTGGGAAGCCTGCTCTGGTCGACCACGACGCTGCTTCTGGGCGGCGTGCCCGCGGCCCTTGCCGAGCGCTCCTTTCCTCAGATCGCGGACGGGCCGGCCCCGATGTGGATCTGGCTCGCAGCAGTGATCCTTCTGTCCCTGGCCGCCTTCAAACGGATGCTCGCACTCGTGATCGGCTGAAATCGCCCGCCGCTTGCGGATCGAAATCTCCTCCGGCACGTTTGAGAGACCGTTCGGAGGGTCCATGAACGGCTACGATCGGATCCAGGAGCTCGCGCAATTCTCGATCGGGCGTGCCTGCCTGTTCGGGCTGCTCGGCATCGCGACCTTCATGCTGGGCCTGATCGCGTGGCCCGATCTCGCGATGCGGTCGGGTGCGATCCTGTTTCTGATGACCGCCGCGATCCTGATGCTGAAGGCCTCATGGGCCCGGACGCAGAGCTATCGCCGGACCGAGGTATGGGTTCTTCTCGGCAAGCGCCACGACCTGCCCGAGGAACGCGCCCAGGCCATCTTCAGCGAGGTGCTTCGCTGCACCTACATCAGGTTCGCCCGCATCACGGTCGCCGCATCGGTGGTCCTCTGGATCCTCGACATCGGGATCAGGCTGACGGGGCTAGCCCCCCGCTAGCATCGCGCTCGGCGGCGATCACCAGATCGGCGA
>CAZZLX010000183.1:0-7143 GCA_964655235.1 uncultured Rhizobium sp. | reverse complement strand
CAGGCGCTTGATCGACTGCGAGATGGTGCGGAAGTTGGTCAGCATGCCGCCGAGCCAACGGTGGTTGACGTAGTACTGGCCGCAGCGCTTGGCGCCGGCGGCGATCAGGTCGGCCGCCTGGCGCTTGGTGCCGACGAACAGCACGCGGCCGCCCGAGGAGACCACCTGGCGGACGGCTTCGAGCGCCCGGTGCAGCATCGGCACGGTCTGCTCGAGGTCGATGATGTGGATGCCGTTCCGGACCCCGAAGAGGTACGGCTGCATCTTGGGATTCCAACGGCGGGTGTGGTGGCCGAAGTGGACGCCCGCTTCCAGGAGCTGGCGCATGGTGAAAGTCGGCAGAGACATGATCTGCAAGTCCTTTTCCGGTTGTTCCGCCGCGGGCTACTGTCCATCTGGACACCGGAGCGGCCGGCCCTATCGGACCGGGCGCCTAGGCCCGCGTGTGAAGTGGCGCGGCTTTTAAAGATCGGCCAGGCATTTGGCAAGGGCCCGCCCCCTTCCCACGCGAGTTTTTCGCCACGCCAACGTGACGCGCCCGCGTGCCGGTTTTGGGCATAGTGCGGACCTTTACCTTGCCGGAACGTCCGATGAACACCCTGCTTGCCCTGCCCGACCGGATCGCCGCGCGCCATGCCGACGTCCTTGCCTTGCTCGCGCGTCTCTGCATCGGCGCCCTCTTCCTGCCCGATGCCTACGGGAAGATCATGAATTTCAGCAACTTCGCCGCGTCCTTGGGCCCGAAGGGGCTGCCGTTCCCGACCGTCTGGGCGGTGCTCGCGATCGTCGCCGTCGGCTTCGGCGCCATCGGGACCATCCTAGGATACCGCGTCCGGCTCGCGGCGGTGCTGCTGATCGCCTTCTGCGTCATGGCGAATGCCACCAGCCACCAGTTCTGGGCCCTCGAAGGGGCGGCCCGGATGGCGCAGTACTCGGCCTTCATCAAGAACACGGCGCTGATCGGCGGCCTGATCTTCCTCTGGATCCACGGCGGCGGCCGGTTCGGGGTGGACGGACGGCGGGGCTGAACCCAGGTAACCTTCGTGGGTCCATCGCGCGAAGGAGGCCCTCGCCATGGCAACCGTCCGCTACATCGTCAAGGACGTCGACGCCGCACTCGCGTTCTACACGACGCATCTCGGATTCAAGGTGCGTGAGAAGCACGGGCCGGCGATCGCGATCCTGGAGAAGGGCGACCTGACGCTCTGGGTCGCCGGGCCCAAGGCGTCGGCGTCGCGGCCGATGCCCGACGGCCGCATGCCCGAGGCCGGCGGTTGGAACCGCTTCGTCGTCGAGACCGAGGATCTTGCCGGGCTCGTGGGTAAGCTCAAGGCGGCCGGCGTTCCGTTCCGCAACGACATCGTCTAGGGACCGGGGGGCAAGCAGATCCTCTGCGAGGATCCGTCCGGCAACGTCGTCGAATTGTTCGAGCCGGCCGGTCGCTAATCCGCGCAGGACAGCGGGCGGGCGACGTCCTCCAGCGGACGCCGCTCCGCCGCGACGCCGAGCCATAGCTCGGTGACCGCGGCCAACAGCATCAGCGCGCCGCCGAAGAGGTAGCCCCACAGCACCTCGGTGCGGGACCCGGTCTCGATCAGCGCGCCGAACAGCGCCGGCGCGGCGATGCCGCCGACCGCGGTGCCGAAGGCGTAGAAGACCGCGATCGCCATCGCCCGCATCTCGAGCGGGAAGCACTCGCCGACCGTGAGATAGGCCGAACTCGCCGCCGCCGAGGCGAAGAAGAAGATCACCGACCAGGCGAGCGTCTGCTCGACCGCGCTCAAGGTGCCGCGCTCGAACAGGAAGCCGGTGACGATCATCAGCGCGCCCGAAAGCGCGTAGGTACCGGCGATCATCGGCTTGCGCCCGAGCGTGTCGAACAGGCGGCCGAGGATCAGCGGACCCAGGAAGTTGCCGGCGGCGAAAGGCAGGATGAACCAGCCGACCTGCTCGGCCGGCACCTTGTAGAAGGTGGTCAGCACCAGCGCGTAGGTGAAGAAGATCGCGTTGTAGCAGAAGGCCTGGGTCGCCATCAGGACGACGCCGAGGATCGCGCGGCGCGGATACTCGACGAACAGCGTGCGCGCGACGTCAAGGAGGCCGTGGTGATGCTCGCGCAGCAGCTTGAGGCGCGCAGGACCGACCGGCGCCAAGGTACCTCCCTTCTCGGCCGCGACCCGCGCCTCGATCTCGCGCACAACCTGCTCGGCCTCTTCCGGCCGGCCATGCGTCATCAGCCAGCGCGGACTCTCGGGCAGGTGGCGGCGGAGATAGATGACGACGAGGCCGAGAAGGCCGCCGATCACGAAGGCGACGCGCCAGCCGATATCGGCCTGGAACAGGTTCGGGTCGAGCACGACGACGGCGCCGAGCGCGCCCAGCGCCGCGCCGACCCAGAAGCTGCCGTTGATCGCAAGATCGGTGTAGCCGCGCTTGCGCGCCGGGATCAGTTCCTGGATCGCCGAGTTGATCGCCGTGTACTCGCCGCCGATGCCGGCACCGGTGAGGAAACGGAAAAGAGCGAAGGACCAGAAGTCCCACGAGAAGCCGGTCAGGAACGTCGCGACCAGGTATGTGCCGACCGTGATCGAGAACAGGCGGCGGCGGCCGTAGCGGTCGGCGAGGCGCCCGAAGGTCAGCGCCCCCAGCACGGCGCCGGCGAGATAGACGCTGGCGGCGAGGCCGATCTGGGTCGGCGTCATCTGCAGGGTCGGGCTCTTCTCGATCGCGCCGGCGAGCGAGCCCACCAGCGTCACCTCGAGCCCGTCGAGGATCCAGGTGATGCCGAGCGCCGCAACCACGAGCCAGTGGAAGGGGCTCCAGGGAAGCCGGTCGAGACGTGCCGGCACGTCGGTCTCGAAGGCGTGCGGGTGGACGGATGAGTCTGCGGGCATGGCGGAGCCTCCGGCCGGCTCGGCGCGTCCGGCGCTTACGGCCATAACGCGCCGGCGCGGTATTCGCTCCCGAGGGGTTGCATGTCATGCTGCGGCCAACGAACGAGGTGAGTGATGGCGGGCAAGATCTTCGTCGGCATCGGCGGCTGGACCTTCGAGCCGTGGCGCGGCGTGTTCTATCCGGAGGGCCTCGCCCACAAACGCGAGCTCGAATACGCATCGTCCAAGCTCACTTCGATCGAGATCAACGGCACCTACTACTCGGGCTTCAAGCCCGAGACCTGGGCCAGGTGGCGCGACGAGACGCCGGACGGCTTCGTCTTCGCGGTCAAGGCGTCGCGCTTCTGCACCAACCGCAAGAAGCTCGCGGACGCGGAGGACTCGATCGCCAAGTTCATGACCCAGGGCCTGCATGAGCTCAAGGACCGGCTCGGCCCCATCAACTGGCAGTTCATGGGCACCAAGAAGTTCGAGCCCGAGGACTTCGAAGGCTTCCTCAAATTGCTGCCGAAGGAGATCAAGGGGCTGAAGCTGCGCCACGCGCTCGAAGTGCGCCACGCGAGCTTCCAGGACCCGCGCTTCTACGACCTCGCGCGCAAGTACAACGCCGCCATCGTATTCGGCGCCGATGACCCCGACTTCCCCGAGATCGACGAGCCGACCTCGGACTTCGTCTACGCGCGTCTGATGGGAACCAAGGAGGACGTCGAAACCGGCTACAAGCCCGCCGATATCGACAAGTGGGCGAAGCGCTCCAAGACGTGGAGCAAGCGCGGCGACACCTATGTGTACTTCATCTCCGGCGGGAAGGTCCGCAACCCAGCGGCGGCGCAGCTGATGATCAAAAAGTTAAAGTAGCGTCCCAGCAACTGCCTCATAGGTTGGGGTTCCTAGTTCGGGAAGAAACCTCACCTTCACTAAGAGAAGTTCGTTTTGTAATCCACCTCTGTAAATCTTGACGCTTCCACGCTTCGGGTCGTCCGTAGGCGCTTCATCCGAGCCGCCCACGTAGTGCTCAGTAAATTTATGCTTGTTGAGGATCACGTCTGGGAGCGTGGGCACGAAGCTACTTTCGCCGATTTCAGCAATGGCGAAGCCATGGGCGATTTTCGCGATCATCTGAGCGAACTTGGTTGGGTGAAACTTCTGCGCCGACCCAGCGCCTATCCCAACTCGACGCATTTTGTCGATAGCGCCGGGTGCGATATCAAAAAAGAACCGCACACGAAAACCTTCATGCGGCGTATCACCCACCGTCATGCCTGGGTGGAAAAACACTGGTAGTGCCGTAACGCGAGGATGCTCGCTTACCGGAACACTCTTCCAGGATCGGAAACCATCTGCCTCAAAAATGGCGACCGGCAATTCCCTCGGGGGCTTGCTGCTCGACCGAATACCTAAGTGCGCTCGCGTCTGCTTTAATAGGGCTCCAGTACAAGCCCCTTCAAACGCGTGTGTCTCATTCTGGCAGTCGCCGCATGAGGCTGCCGGCAGGATGTAGTTGCCACCCAGAGATTTGGGCCAAATGTGCTCAGCCGTAAGAGCCGCACTGGGAGTAGCTATAGCGCTACAATAAATGCACCGATTTACCGGCGAGTAAACATGCCGCGTTTCTGGGAAGAGGATGATCGGCAGTTTGTCGATAGCGGCCATAGTTGCCGCTCCTGTTAAATATCCCTGACCTCGACGATTCCCGGGATCGCCTTGATCGCCGCCCGCGTCTGGGCGCCGATGGCGAAGCCGCCGGGGATGGCGATCTCGATCTCGGCGTCGCCTGAATCCAGCATCAGCTTGACCTTGCCCCGGCCCTTCTTCTCGCGGCCGATGATGCTGGAGATCGAGGCGAGCGGCTTCGGGTCGTTCAGGTAGATCTTCAGGCCCTGAGCCGCGTGCGCGACCGCCTCGTCGAGCGGCTGCAGGTCGTTGACTGTGAGCCGCACGCCCTCGCCGTCGGGGCGTGCGTCGGTGACGATCAGCAGCGGCGTGCCGGGCTCGAGCACGCTCCGCTTGGTCGCCAGCACCTCGGAGAACACCGCGACCTCGAACACGCCGGTGCGGTCGGAGAACTGCACGAAGGCGAAGCGGTTGCCCTTGGCCGAGGTGCGCTCCTGCTTGGAGACGACGATGCCGGCGAGCTTGAGCCTGGCCGATCCGGTCGAGACGCGCGAGCGCACCTCGTTCGATGGCACCACGTCGATGCGCGCCAAGCTCTGGCCATAGGCATCGAGCGGATGGGCCGAGAGGTAGAAGCCGATCGCATCGAACTCGTGCTTCAGCTTCTCCAGGGCCGGCCACTCGGGCTCGACCGGCAGCTGGATCCCGCGCGGCGCGCCGCCGGCATCGCCGCCGAACAGGCTGACCTGGGTGGAGTCGCGATCGCTGGCGGCGGCCTGGGCGTGCTTCACGATGATGTCGGCCGCCTTGTGGGTCTGCGCCCGGTTCGGGTTGAGGCTGTCGAAGGCGCCGGCCGCGGCCAGCATCTCCATCGCGCGCTTGTTCACCGCCTTCGAGTCGACGCGGCGGGCGAAGTCCGAGAGGTCCTTAAAGCGGCCCTTGGCGTTCCGCTCGGCCATCACCGTCTCCATCGCCTGCATGCCGACGTTGCGGATCGCTCCCAGCGCATAGCGGATCGCGAGCTTGCCCTCGTGCTCCTCGACCGCGAAGGTCGGCTCCGATTTGTTGATGTCGGGCGGCAGCAGCTTTACGCCGACGCGCGCCAGCTCCTGCGCGAAGGTGTTGAGCTTCTCGGTCGAGCTCATCACGTAGGTCATCGACGCCGCCATGAACTCGACCGGATAGTTCGCCTTCATCCAGGCGGTCTGATAGGCGACCAGCGCATAGGCCGCGGCGTGGCTCTTGTTGAAGCCGTAGCCGGCGAACTTGGCGACCTGGTCGAAGATCTCGGATGCCTTCGCCGCCTGCACGCCGCGCTCAACCGCGCCGTCGACGAACAGCTTCCGCTGCGCGTCCATCTCCTCCTTGATCTTCTTGCCCATCGCGCGGCGAAGCAGGTCGGCGCCGCCCAGGCTGTAGCCCGAGAGCTCGCGCGCGATCTGCATCACCTGCTCCTGGTAGATCATGATGCCGTGGGTCTCCTTGAGGATCCCCTCGAGCCTCGGATGCAGGTAGTCGGGCTCCTCCTCGCCGTGCTTGCGCTTGATGTAGCTCGGGATGTTGTCCATCGGGCCCGGGCGGTAGAGCGCGACGACGGCGATCAGGTCCTCGAAGCGGTCGGGCTTCAGCCGGCGCAGCACGTCGCGCATGCCCGAGCTTTCCATCTGGAACACCCCGGTCGCATCCGCCTTGCTCAGCATCTGGAAGGTCTTGGCGTCGTCGAGCGGCAGATGGTCGAGGTCCACCGTGACGCCGCGCTTCTTCAGGAGCTCGACCGCGCGCACCAGCACGGTCAGCGTGGTGAGGCCGAGGAAGTCGAACTTCACCAGCCCCGCCGACTCCACCCACTTCATGTTGAACTGGGTGACCGGCATGTCGGAGCGTGGATCGCGATAGAGCGGCACCAGCTCGTCCAGCGGACGGTCGCCGATCACCACGCCCGCCGCGTGCGTGGAGGCGTGGCGGTAGAGGCCTTCGAGCTGGAGCGCGATCGAGATCATGCGGCCGACGGACTCGTCCGACTCGCGCTGGCGCTTGAGCTCCGGCTCGGTCTCGACCGCGTCCTTGAGCTTGACCGGGTTGGCCGGGTTGTTCGGCACCATCTTGCAGACGCGGTCGACCACCGGATACGACAGCGCCAGCACGCGGCCGACGTCGCGAAGCGCGGCGCGCGCCTGCAGCGTTCCGAAGGTGATGATCTGCGCCACGCGGTCGCGGCCGTACTTCTCCTGGACGTACCGAATGACCTCGTCGCGGCGGTCCTGGCAGAAGTCGATGTCGAAGTCGGGCATCGACACGCGTTCCGGATTGAGGAAGCGCTCGAACAGCAGCCCGAAGCGGAGCGGATCTAGGTCGGTGATGGTCAGCGACCAGGCGACCACCGAGCCGGCGCCCGAGCCGCGGCCAGGCCCCACCGGGATCGAGTGCCGCTTCGCCCACTGGATGAAGTCGGCGACGATCAGGAAGTAGCCCGAGAACCCCATCTGGATGATGACGTCGAGCTCGAAGGCGAGCCGGTCGTGATAGGGCTTGGCGGCATCGCCCGAGATGCCGAGCGCCACGAGCCGGCGTTCGAGGCCGGATGCGGCCTGGGCCCGGAGCTCCTCCTCCTCCGTCCGCCCCGCGACGGTCGGGA
>CAZZLX010000182.1:0-7145 GCA_964655235.1 uncultured Rhizobium sp. | reverse complement strand
ACGGCACGCACGTGGCCGGCATCGCCGCCGGCTACCAGTCGCAGAGCTTCGCCGGCGTCGCCCGCGAGGCCCAGATCATCGCGATCCAGGTGTTCACGCGCTTCAACGACGCCGGTCTCTGCGGCGGCGCAGCCAGCTGCGTGATGTCCTACACCTCCGACCAGATCCGGGCGCTCGACCATGTCCTGCAGCTGCGCAACAGCTACACGATCGCCTCGGTCAATATGAGCCTCGGCGGTTCGCCGCAGACCTCGCAGGCGAACTGCGACGCGCAGAACGCCTCGACCAAGCAGGCGATCGACGCGCTTCGCGCGGTCGGCATCGCCACCGTGATCGCGTCCGGCAATGAAGGCTATGCCAACGCGATCAGCGAGCCCGGGTGCATCTCGTCGGCGATCTTGGTCGGCAACACCAACAATTCCGATCTCGCGTTCATGCCGTTCAACATCGCGAGCTTCATCACGATGGTGGCGCCGGGCACCTCGATCAATTCGTCGGTTCCCGGCGGCGGATTCAACACGGCCAGCGGGACCTCGATGGCGACCCCGCATGTCGCCGGTGCGATCGCGATCCTGCGCCAGGCCAACCGTTCGGCGTCGGTGAACGACATCGTCGCGGCGCTGCGCAGCGGCGGCCGGCAGCTGACCCTGAACATCAATGCCTCGGGCAAGATCTTCTCCTACGCCGTGCCACGCCTCGACGTATCGGGTGCGCTCGCGGCGCTTTGCTCGACCTGCAACACCTCGGTCACCGGCTGGTGGTGGAATCCGGCCGAGCCCGGCCGAGGCTTCTCGATCGAGACGCGCGGCGGCCGCATGTATCTCGGCGCCTTCCTCTATGACGATGACGGTGCCGCGTCCTGGTACGTCGTCAACGGCCCGCAGAGCGCCAGCAGCTATACCGGCACCCTGGCGAAGTTCGGCGCCGGCCAGACCCTGGCGGGCGACTACAAGCCGGCGCAGCTGCTCGGCACCGCCGGCAATGCGACGATCAACTTCACCTCGGCCACGACGGCGACGTTGAGCTGGCCGGGCGGGAACGTGGCACTGCAGCGCTTCCCGGTGAACGGCCAGTCGGTCGTGGCCAAGCCGTCGGCGGCACCAGAGGTCGGCTGGTGGTGGAATCCGAGCGAGTCCGGCACGGGCTGGTTCTTCGAGGTCCAGGGCTCGAACATCTTCCTTGCCGGATACCTCTATGACGGCAGCGGCCGGCCAGTCTGGTACGTGGCCTCGGGCGCGATGCTGAGCCCGACCGCCTATGACGGCGACCTGCAGCTCTACGCGGGCGGCCAGACGATGACGGGCGGCTACCGCGCGCCGACCTCGTCGGCGCCGGTCGGGCGGATCTCGCTTCGCTTCACCACTCCGACGACGGCGACGGTCACGCTGCCGAACGGCCGCACCGTGGCGCTGAGCCGCTTCACCAACTTCTAGAGTCAGTGCAGGGACGTGGCGCGGCGCGGCTTCGGCCGCGCCGTTCTACGGAACCAGCAGAACCTTGCCAAATATCGCGCGCTGCTCGAGGAGCCACTCGGCCTCGCGGCCCTGGCTCAAGGGGAGCACGTGGCTCACCACCGGCTTGATGCGGCCCGTCGCGACGTAGTCGAGCAGTGTCGCGATGTCTTCCTTGGTCCAGCCGTTGCAACCAAGGATCTCGAGCTCGCGCACCCAGATGTAGCGGAGATCCTCTTTCGGATCGAAGCCAGCGGTCGCGCCGCAGGTGAGCGCACGGCCACGCCGCTTCAGCGTCTTCAGCGACGGGACCCAGGTGTCGCCGCCCGTGTAGTTGATGACGACGTCGACGCCCTGCTTGGCGGTGATCCGCCAGGTCTCCTTCGAGAAGTCCTGGGTCTTGTAGTTGATCAAGTGGTCGGCGCCGAGCTCGCGCAGTTTCTGCAGCTTGTCGTCGGCGCCGGCGGCGACGATCACCTCGGCGCCGATCATCTTGCAGATCTGAACGGCCGCCGTGCCGACGCCGCCCGAGGCGCCGAGGATCAGAACCTTCTCGCCGGCCTGGACGCGCCCGCGGGTGACGATCATGCGAAGTGCGGTGCCGTAGGCGACGGGAAGGGCAGCGGCGGCCTCGAAGCCGACGCCATCGGGGATGCGGACGAGGTTGTCCTCGGGCACGCGGGCGTATTCGGCCATGCCGCCCGGAATCTCTTCGCCCATCATGCCTTCGGCCGTCACCGGCTGGACGACGACGCGGTCGCCGAGCCGCCAGCCCGTCACCTCGGCTCCCAGCTCGAAGACCTCGCCGGCGATGTCGCCGCCGGAAATGAAGGGCATCGGCACCGGAAATCCGGGCATGCCCTTGCGCACGAAGATGTCGAGATGGTTGAGCCCGCAGGCGCGGACCTTGACCACGACGTCTCTTGGCCCCGGAACCGGATCCGGCCAGTCGTCATAGACGAGGTTATCGAGCCCGCCCTGGGCCTTGATCACCATCGCTTTCATCTTGGCGCCTTCATGCGAGCGCTTTCCCACCGAAAGCCGGACATGCGGCCAGAATAGGCAAAATTCACGCGCCGGCAATCACTTGCGGTAGCTCCATCCGCGCCGAAGACAACGGGAACTGCCCCCGTCGGGGCCGGTTCTAGGAAGGGGGAGGCGGATCCACGGGATGTCGGAGGCTTAAATGCGCGTGAGCGAATGCATGACCCTGCAGGTCCTGATCGCCAGTCCGGACGAGACCCTGCGCGAGGCTGCGGAGATGATGGCCGACGCCGATGCCGGGGCGCTGCCGGTCGGCGAGAACGACCGGCTGGTGGGCATGATCACCGACCGCGACATCGCGGTCCGCGGCGTCGCCAAGGGCATGGGGCCGGACGCCAAGGTCCGCGAAGTGATGAGCGACGAGGTCATGTACTGCTACGAGGACGAGACCATCGAGGACGTGCTGCGCAACATGGGCAACATCCGGGTCCGCCGACTCCCGGTGCTGAATCGCGAAAAGCGGCTCGTGGGCATCATCTCGATAGGCGATCTGGCGACCTCGGGCATGGCCACCGAGGCCGGGAACGCGCTTTCCGGCATCTCGACGCCGGGCGGCGAGCACTCGCAGACGCATTAAGGGAAGTGCGCTGGCTCCCGGGGAGGGATTCGAACCCCCGACCAAGCGGTTAACAGCCGCTTGCTCTACCACTGAGCTACCCGGGAACGGGGCCTAGCGAACGGGCGCGCTTATAGCAGCGCCGTCCGGCGGGCGCAAAAGCCTATTTTGACGGAATTGGTCGGCTGGCCGCCGCTCATGCGGGAGGCTGGAGGCCCGGGCCGGAATCGAACCGGCGTACGAGGATTTGCAGTCCTCTGCATGGCCACTTTGCTACCGGGCCGCCTCAAGGCGGCGGACAATAGGTGCGGGGCGAAGGGGGGTCAAGCCGCCGCCGTTGTCTCGGTTCCTGACCATCGGTATAACTGCCAGCACGTCTTTGCTGCTTTGCGAAAAGCGTCCACGGATTGCTCGCCCCATGATCGATTTTTCTGCAGCGCGCCGGCACATGGTCGACGGCCAACTCCGCCCGAACCGGGTGATCTCGACGGCGCTGCTCGACGCGATGGCCGAGGTGCCGCGCGAGGACTTCGTGCCGAAGGCCGCCAAAGGCATCGCCTACATGGACGAGGACCTGCCGGTCGGCGACGGCCGGTTCCTGATCGAGCCGCTGACGCTTGCCCGCCTGATCCAGGCAGCGGCCCCCGGCCGCCATGACACCGTCCTCGACGTGGGCGGCGCCACCGGCTACTCGACCGCCGTGCTCTCGCGGCTCGCCGGTGCAGTGGTCTCGATCGAGCAGGACCACCCGATGGTGGACCGCGCCCGCAATGCCCTCCAGGGCGTCGGCGTCGAGAACGTCGAGGTCCATGTCGGTCCGCTCGCAGAAGGCTATTTGAAGCGCGCGCCCTACCACGTCATCCTGATCAACGGCGCCGTCGACCAGGTGCCCGACAAGCTGCTGGCCCAGCTTGCGGAAGGCGGCAGGCTCGCGACCGTGATCGGCACCGGCCCCGTCGGCCGGGCGACGCTGTTCACCAAGCGTCGCGGCATCGCCTCGGCGCAGATCCTGTTCGACGCCGCCGTACCCGCCCTCAAGGACTTCGCCAAGGAACCTGGCTTCGTCTTCTAGCGCCGGGCGCAACGGCCGCACATCACCTGACCTCATCTTCGGTATCGGATCCCCCACATGCCCAGACCGATCACTTCGACCCTTCTGCGAGCCGCGGCGCTCGCGGCGCTTCTCGCCTCGGTGAGTCCCGTCGCCGTCTCCGCCGAGACGCTCGAGGATGCGCTGTCGCAGGCTTATGCGAGCAATCCGACGCTGAACGCCCGTCGGGCGTCGCTGCGGGCGGTCGACGAGAACGTGCCGCAGGCCGCAGCCGGCTGGCGCCCGACCGTGCGTGTAACCGGCGCCTATGGCCGGCGCGACGTCGAGGTCGAGCAGGCAGGACGAACGACCGTCAACGAAGACCGCAACAACGGCTCGGCAGGCATCAGCATGACCCAGCCGATCTATCAGGGTGGCCGTACCCAGGCCGGGACCCAGCGCGCCGAGGCCCAGGTCCAGGCCGAGCGCGCACGCTTGGTCGCAAGCGAGCAGACGGTTTTCATCGGCGTCGTCACCAATTACGCCAACGTGCTCCGCGACCAGGCGGTGGTCGAACTCCGCGCCAACAACGAGCAGCGGCTCCGCCGCCAGCTCGAGGCGACGCGGGACCGCTTCCGGGTCGGCGAGGTGACGCGTACCGACGTCGCCCAAGCCGAATCGCGCCTGTCCCGCTCCAGCGCCGACCGCATCTCGGCCGAAGGCAATCTGACCGCCTCGCGCGCCCAGTACCAGCGCTTCGTCGGCAAGCCGCCGGAAAACCCGGTCGAGCCGCAGAAGGCGGTCAATCTGCCGAAGAGCACCAAGGACGCCGCCGCGGCCGCCACGACCGACAATCCCAACGTGGTCGCAGCGCAGTTCGAGGAAGCGGCGCAGCGCCTCCGGATCAGGGAGGTGCAGGGCGAGCTCCTGCCGGACCTGAACATCGTCGCCGACTACACGAAGCTCTACGACAACAGCGCCCGAAACCAGACGACCTGGGGCTATGGCGCCCAGGCCCAGGTCTCCATGCCGCTCTACGAGGCCGGCAGCGTCACCAGCCGCGTGCGTCAGGCGCGCGAGACCGCGACCCAGCGCCGGGTCGAGATCGAGGACGCCCGCCGCCAGGCCTCCACCGACGCCACCACCGCGTTCGAGGCGCTGGAGACCGCCCAGGCGAGCCTCCAGTCGCTGGAGCAGGAGATCCGGGCGGCGACCATCGCCCTCGAAGGCGTGCAGCAGGAGGCGAATGTCGGCTCCCGCACCGTGCTCGACGTGCTGGATTCCGAGCAGGAGCTCCTGGACGCCCAGGTCCGGCAGGTGACGGCCAAGCGCGACGCCCTGATCGCCACTTATCAGGTTCTGGCGGCGGTCGGCCGTCTGAACGCCAAGGATCTCGGCCTCCAGGTCCAGCTGTACGATTTCGACGCCAACTATCAGCGCGTCCGGAACAAGTGGTGGGATTTGCCCGACGCCCTTCGGTGACTTCGGTAGAAGTAAAAGCGCTATGGTATTCGGCAAGCCTTTGATTTAGGCTGCGTCGCCGGCTGTTCTGACTGGAACCATGAGCGATCCGAAGACCCAAGAACCGTCGATGGAGGAGATTTTAGCGTCAATCCGACGCATTATCTCCGAAGACGGCACCCCGGAAGACGGAGCAGCCAAGGCCGAGCCGGCCCCGGCAGCACCTGCCGCGGCACCCGCTCCGCCGCCGCCACCCCCGCCGCCTGCGGCTGCCGCCGCGCCTCCTCCTCCTCCTCCGCCGCCTCCGTCGCCGGCGGCTGCCCCCATGGCCGCCGCGCCGATCCCGGACGACGTCCTCGAGCTGACCGAGCCGATGGACGAGGTCGTCAACCTGGCACCGCCCGAGGACGAGCGGGTTCCGCCGTTGTTCGACGAGCAGCGGGGCCGAGAGATGCCGGCACCGTCGCCGCCTCCGCCGATGCCGCAGCCGAGGGCGCCGTTCGACGGGCTCGTCTCGCCGCCGCAGGCCGATCAGACGGTGTCCTCCTTCTCGCACCTGCACGACGCGCTCAGCGGCCCAGAGACGCCGATCGGGGCCGGCTACAAGACGCTCGAGCAGATGACCGTCGAGGTCATGCGCCCGATGCTGAAGGATTGGCTCGACACGCATCTGCCGTCGATGGTCGAGCGTTTGGTACAGGAAGAGATCGAACGGATGGTACATCGCGCCACCCAGCCGCGCCGTTGACCGTCTCCGCCCTCTAGCCGTACATCCGCCCCATGCTCGAAAAGACTTATCGGCCCGACCAGGTCGAGGCCAAGCACTACGCCGAGTGGGATTCCGCCGGCAGCTTCGCCGCCAATCCCGCGTCGAACGCGAAGCCGTACACGATCATCATGCCGCCGCCGAACGTCACCGGCAGCCTGCATGTCGGCCATTCGCTCACCTTCACCGTTCAGGACGTGCTGATCCGCTACCGCCGCATGCGCGGACAGGACACGCTGTGGCAGCCGGGCACGGATCACGCCGGCATCGCGACGCAGATGGTGGTCGAGCGCGAGCTCGGCAAAGAGGGCAAGACGCGCCAGGAGATGGGACGCGAGAAGTTCCTCGAGCGCGTCTGGGCGTGGAAGGCCGAGTCCGGCGGCACCATCCTCTCGCAGCTTCGCCGCCTCGGCGCCTCGGCCGACTGGGCGCGCGAGGTCTTCACGATGGACGAAGGGCCGAACGCCGCCGTCCGCAAGGTGTTCGTCGATCTCTACAAGCAGGGCCTGATCTACAAGGCGAAGCGCCTTGTGAACTGGGATCCCAAGCTCAAGACCGCGATCTCCGACCTCGAGGTCGAGCAGAAGGAGATCAAGGGGAACCTCTGGTACCTCAAATATCCGATCGAGGGCGAAGAGGGCCGCTTCATCGTCGTCGCCACCACACGGCCGGAGACCATGCTGGGCGACACCGGCGTCGCCGTGCACCCGAACGACGCGCGCTACAGGGACCTGGTCGGCAGGCACGCCATCCTGCCGCTGGTCGGCCGGCGCCTGCCGATCGTCGCCGATGAGTATTCCGATCCGGAGAAGGGCTCGGGCGCGGTCAAGATGACGC
>CAZZLX010000181.1:0-7226 GCA_964655235.1 uncultured Rhizobium sp. | reverse complement strand
CACGCCGGGCGGATCCTCAGGCGGCTCGGCGGCGATGGTCTCGGCCGGCGTGCTGCCGATCAGCATGGCCTCCGACGGGGGCGGCTCGATCCGCATTCCAGCCTCGTTCTGCGGTCTCGTCGGGCACAAGCCCTCGCGCGGCCTGGTACCGCGCAATCTCTCGTCCAGCGAATATATGAGCCGCCACGTCTATGAGAGCGCGGTGACGCGGACCGTGCGCGACACCGCCTTGGCCCTCGACGGTCTTGCAAATGGTCCGGAAGGCGGCTTCTTCATACGGGCGACGCCGGCCGTTCCTTCCTTCCTCGCCGCGATCGGCGATCCGCCGAGGCAGTGGCGGATAGGATTCTCCTGCGGCCAGTGGGGCGCTGCGTCGCCGGTCGATCCGGCCGTCGTCCAGCGGCTCGGCGAAGTCGCAAAGCTGCTGGAGAGCCTCGGCCATACGGTCGAGGAGGTGAAGGACGCCGACCTCTGCGATTTCGCGATGCTTCGGCGCGGCTATACGACCCACAATCGCGCGGTCCGGCGCGGACAGATCGAGACGGCGCGGCAGCAAGGCAAGAGCCTGGAAGACCTTCGCAAGCTGATGTCGCCGACCTACTACCAGCACATGCTCACCTCTCAGGAGACGACGCTGTTCGACCTCCAGCGCGCGTTCGCCGAGAACAATGCCTCGATCCGCAGCTTCGGCCGGGCGATGTCGACGTTCGACGCGCTCCTGACACCGACGCTCTCGATCCGCGTACCGAAGGCCAACGGCCCCTACTCGCCTTACAGCGAGGAGCCGTTCGCCCCCTGGTTCGAGCGTCTTTACGACGCCTGCCGGTACACCATCCCGGGCAACGAGACGGGCATGCCGTCGGTCTCCGTTCCGGTCGGCCTGGATGCCGACGGCATGCCGGTCGGCGCGCTGCTGCACGGCAAGTTCGGCCGCGACGACATGGTGCTGCGTCTCGCAGCCCAGATCGAGGCGGCGAGACCCGAATGGTTCTCGGCCCGCCCCAAGCACCACATCGCGGCCGGCGCCTGATTTCGGTATCGCCGCCCTTCGCTTGACGCCGTTGCCGCCGCCTCGCCACGCTCTCCAGTAGGCGTTTCAACGGAGGGGACGATGGCGAAGCAGGCTCTGTCATGGTCGGAGTGGGCATCGACGGACGCGCTTGGTCTGGCGGACCTCGTCTCCAAGAAGAAGATCTCGGCAAAGGAGGTCGCGGCCCAGGCCAAGGCCGGCATCGAGGCCGCCAACCCGGCGCTCGAAGCCGTGCTCGAGATCTTCGAGGACGTCGTCGCCAACCCCGACAAGGACGGTCCCAACAAGCACGGCGCCTTCTACGGCGTGCCGCTGCTGCTGAAGGACATCGGCTCCGGTCTCAAGGGCCGCAAGCAGGAGTCGGGCTCGAAGCTGCTGCGCGACTTCGTCGTCTCCGAGACAGATCCGCTGGTCGCCAACTTCCTCGGCGGCGGCCTGGTGCCGATCGGCCGCTCGACCACGCCCGAGTTCGGCATGACCTTCGACACCACGACCAACTATCTGGACAAGGTCATCACCACCCGCAACCCCTGGAACCTGAAGCACACGCCGGGCGGCTCGTCCGGCGGATCGGCGGCGATGGTCTCCGCCGGCGTGCTGCCGATCAGCATGGCCTCGGACGGCGGCGGCTCGACCCGCATCCCGGCATCCTTCTGCGGGTTGGTCGGTCACAAGTCTTCGCGCGGCCTGGTACCGCGCCAGATCGGCGGCAGCGACTACCAGTCGCGTCACGTGAATGAGGGCGTGGTCACGCGGTCGGTCCGCGACACTGCCGCCGCGCTGGACGCGATCGGCCACGGGCCGCAGGGCGGCTTCTTCGTGCGCGTAACGCCGACGGTGCCGTCGTTCCTCGATGCGCTGAAGGACGTGCCCAAGGGATGGAAGATCGGTCTCTCGACCGGTCCCTGGGGTCGCGCGACGCCGGTCGACGCGCAGGTCGCCGCCCGCATCCGCGAGGTCGGCAAACTGCTGGAGAGCCTCGGCCACACGGTCGAGGAGGTTAAGGACGAGCAGGTCTGCGACTGGACCGCGATGTGGCGGGGCTACATCACGCACTGGATCACCAGCCGCATGGCACATCAGGGCCTAGCGCGCAGCCGCAACGTGGACGTCTCGCGGATCAAGGACTTCATGGTGCCGATGGTCTGGCGCCATTTCGAAGCGGCACAGACCTACAAGCTGGTCGACCTGATGAACGCGATGAACGACAACAACACCGTCACGCGCGCCTTCGGCAAGCTGATGGACACGTACGACATGCTGCTGACACCAACCCTGGCGGTGCGCGTGCCGGAGGCGAACGGCCCGTACTCGCTGCTGCGCGACGAGCCGCTGACCGGCTGGATGGATCGGCTGGCGGACGCCTGCCGCTTCACCATGCCGGGCAACGAGACGGGCGTGCCGGCGATCTCCGTGCCCGCAGGGCTCGACGCGGACGGCCTGCCGATCGGCGCCCAGCTTCACGGCAAGTTCGGCCGCGACGACATGGTGCTGCAACTCGCGGCCCAGATCGAAGCCGCCAAGCCGGACTGGTTTGCTGCACGGCCGAAGAACCACATCGCGGCCGGCACCTGGAAGGTCTGAGGTGATCACGAACCGTTGCGCTCCGGCGTCGCAGCGGTCCGTCAACCTCGAAGGTGGTGGTCGAAGGCTCGGCTTGCTGCCACAGTCCAGGCGATGCGATCGACCGCCACGCACCGACGGCCGCTGACGGCCGTCGCCGTCTCGGCCGTGGTCGCCGTGGCGGCGATCTGGGCGGCGGCGATCACGCTCGCGACCGCGGATCGGCGCGACGTGCTCCGCGATGCAGAGACAGAGCTGATCGGCACGCAGAATGCGATCGCGGCCCAGGTCGAGCGCACGTTCGAGAACGCCCGGTTCCTCCTGACCGCCGTCGATCTCTGGCTCGGCGATCCGAGCAATCAGCGTCCCCTTGCCCAGCTCGCGACATGGATGGCCGCCCTCGAAAGCGTGCAGGAAGCGCCTCTTTCCGTCCATCTCGTGGACGAAGCAGGCAATGTCGTTCGCTACGGCGATCAGCGCGATGATGCCGTGAACGTCCGCGACCGCGACTACTACGAAGCACTCCAGTCCCTGTCGCCGAAATTCCTTTACGTCGGCGCCCAGGTCATGGGACGCGAAAGCGGCCGCAACATCATCCCGCTGGCGACCAAGGTCTCCCCCAATCGCTTCGCCATCAGCTATGCGGTGGTCTCGATCCCGACCCAGGGCCTGATCGAAGCCTTCGACGGTCTGCTGGTGACGGCGCCCGGTACCGTCGGGATCATCCGCGAGGACGGCACTTTCTTGCTCAGGACGCCGGATCCCGAAGGGGCTACGGGCAGGAAGTTGGACCTGAGCCAGATTCTCGGATTGACGCCGGACTCCCCGCGTATCGGCTTCCTCACTCAGCGCCTGCTGGACGGCAAGGAGGCGATGACGGCGTACTCGCGGCTGAACTCGCTGCCGCTCTACGTCTACGGCACCTTCAAGATGTCGGATCTTCTCGCCAAGGCCGATGACCGGCGCGGCCCAAGATCCTGGCCGCGGGATTGGCGACCGTGGCTGTCACGATCGGCGCCGGCCTCCTCGGGTTACTGATCCTGCAGCGAGAAAGGGAGGCGAAGCGCGTCGCCGACGCGCTGGTCGCCGCCGACGAGGCGAACGCCGCAAAGACGCAGTTCCTCGCCAACGTGAGCCACGAGCTAAGGACGCCGCTGAACGCCGTCATCGGCTTCTCCGAGACGCTCGCGGCGCAGATCTTCGGACCTCTGTCGGCGCGCTACCAGGGATATGCCGAAGATATCCTGTCGTCGGGCCGGCACCTGCTCAGCATCGTCGATCAGCTTCTCGACATGGCGTCGATCGAGGCCCGGAGGGAGCACCTGAGGCCCGAAGCCGTGCAGATCGCCGACATCGCCGACGAGGTCGCGCAGATGATGCGGCCGATGGCCGATCAGCGCGGCGTCCGCCTCGTCGTGCACCGTCCGGCGGAGCCGATCACGATCGAGACCGACAGCCGCTGCGTCCGCCAGATCCTGATCAACCTGATGAGCAACGGCATCCGCTTCTGCCGAGCCAGCAACGAGGTAACGCTTTCCTGGGCTCGCGACGGCGCTTCCGTCGGCATCGTCGTCCAGGACCAGGGGCCGGGCATCGAGGAAGAGGATCTGCCGCGGATCTTCGACCTTTTCTGGCAGGGCGAGGATGCCTATGCACGCCGTCATGGCGGCATCGGGCTCGGCCTGCCGCTGACCCGGACGCTGACGACCGCGCTCGGCGGCACGATCTCGGTCACCAGCGAGCTCGGCGTCGGGAGCCGCTTCGTCGTGCGGCTTCCCGAGGCGTTGCCGGCCTAGGCAGCCATGGTCTTCAGCAGCGCGATCGCTTCCTTCTCGAGCACCTCGGCCGCGGTCGGCGCATAGGGCGTCGCCCATTCGGTCTCGTAGCCGCCCTCGGAGTAGGCGTCTGCAACCGGCACGTAGCCCTGCCAGCCGTTCGAGTATCCGGCGAACTGAACCACCGGCAGCGGCGAGGCCTCGCGGACGCGGGCGCCTATCTTGGAGAACGGCTCCAGCGGCGAACCGATCAGGGCGACGTTGCCGAGACGGATGCCGTGGAGGTCGACGCTCATATGCGTCTGTCCCTGGGTAAGCCTGGCCCAGTGCGCGTTCATCGCCGCCCGCTTGGATTTGGCATTGGTGTCCGATATCTCCTGCTTGGAGGCCTTGGTCTTGTCGATCGAGACCATCGCCTTGGCCAGCCGTTCCGCTTCCGCCGTGGCGTCGGCCGCCGAGCCGTAGTTGCGCACCGGCAGCTTCGCCGTCCGCGTCGTCACGATCAGCTTGGTCTCGACCTCCGGCCCGGTGTCCTCGGCCCAGAGACCAAGCGGCGCGCCCGATTCCACCACCGCCTCGAAGCGGCGGACGATCGGCCGCGTGCGCAGGCCCATCAGAACGCGCGCTGCCTCCGAGCCAAGGCGCGTGCCGATGCGGCGCGGGATCTGCACGTCGCCGGTCAACCCCTGCTCCGGCATCTGGTCTCCGGCACAGCCCTGCAGGAACAGGCACGGCGCGCCGGTCAGCTGCTGCACCACGCGCTTCACCGTGCCGGGGTAGTCGGGACTGATGAGGCGGTTCTGGTGCGCCAGCGTGATGGGATGCGTCCCGAAGCCGACGATGGAGGCGATCGGCGTCTCGTCCATGTCGTCGATGCGGACGACGGTGACGGTATCATCGACGTAGCCGCCGCGGTTCTCCGCCACCAGCATCGCGCCCGAAGGGCCCTTGAAGCGGCGGTTCACGGTGACGTCGCTCTTGCCGTAGCCGCCGGCGACACGCGCCTGCTTCGGCGCCATCATCGCCTGGCGCACGGACCCTACGAGCTGCGCCCGCACGTAGTCCTGATAGGCAGGCACCAGTTCGGCACCCGGAAGCCCGCTTGTGCCGCCGAACGAGGAGCCGAGGCTCCAGGGCGGGCCGGCATGCGTGTGCGTGAAAGCGAGACGCACCGCCTCGGCAGGCACGCCGGCGGTGTCGCCGATCAGCTTCCGGAGCTCGTTGGCCTCGTCCATCTGGAAGTTGCCGAAATCGACGTCGACGATGACGGCGGTCGTGTTCTCGTCGGACACGATCATCGTCGTCGCCCACATCTCCATGTCGATGCCTTCGGCACGGTCATGGACACGCGCGCCCCAATTGACGTGGGCGATGCCGACCGGGGGCGTGATGTCGGTGCGGCCGACGCCGACACGAAGCTTGGACATGTCGTCTCTCCTTAGTTCAGGCGGCGCGCGCGGCGATCGCCTCGATCTCGACCAAAAATTCCGGCCGGGCGAGCCCGGCCACGACCACGAAGGTCGATGCCGGAAACTCGGGTCCCGGAAGATGCTTCTGCCTTGCGATGCGTACCGCCGGGATCAGGTCGCGGTCGACGACGAATGTCGTGACCTTGACCAGATCGGCGGTGCTCATGCCGCCGGCCGCGAGCACGCGCTCGACGTTGGACCACGCATGGTCGGCCTGCGCCTCGGCGCCATCGGCAAGCCCCCCGTCGGGCGCGATGCCGAGCTGGCCGGACACGAAGATCCAGCGGAGCCCCTTCTCGACCGCGACGCCATGGCTGTACGCACCAAGCGGCGGCGCCATGGTCGGCGGGTTGAGGCGCTCGTGCATCGGGTCTCAGCCTCGCGGACGGACGCCCATCGCGTGCAGCCGGTCCTTCATGCGATCGGTCGCGGCGGTGATCGCGGCGGCGATCGCCGGCTCGATGCTCTTGTGCCCGGCCTCGAGCACCCAGGTGAACTCCGCCTCGGGCCACGCCTTGTGCAGCTTCCAGGCGACGTAAGGCCGGGTCGTCTGGTCGTAGCGGCCCTGGATGATCGCGCCGGGTATATGGCGGATCTTGGAGACGCCATCGATCAGCTGGTTGGGCTTCAGGTAGAACTTGTTGACGCAGTAGTCGGTCCAGAACCGCGCCAGCGGGATGCAGGCCTCGGGCGCCAAGCCGCCCGGCAGCGCCGACGGATCCTCGCGGAACGGGATGGTGAAGCAGCTGTAGGTCGCGAGCGCGCGCGCCGCCGGAAGGTGAACCTTGGGGTCCGGATCGAGGGCGCGCTTGTGATAGGCCTTCAGCAGGTCGCCGCGCTCGGCCTCGGGAATGAAGCTCGCGAGTTCCCACCAGCGCTCCGGGAAGATGTTCTTCTGGCCGTTCCACCACCAGTCGACCTCGTCGTCGCCGCCTGTGAAGATGCCGCGAATGACGATGCCGTGGCAGCGGTCGGGGTGGTTCTGGGCGTAATGCAGCGACATAAAGCTCGACCACGAGCCGCCGGTCACCAGCCACTTCTCCACCCCCATCTCCTTCCGCAGCTTCTCGTAGTCGGCGAGGATGTGGGCGGTGGTGTTGTTGGTGAGCTCGCCGTTCGACGACGACTTGCCGGTGCCGCGCTGGTCGAAGACGATGATGTCGAAGAAGTCGGGATCGTAGTTGCGGCGGTTGTCCGGAACGGTACGCCCGCCGGGCCCGCCATGGGTGAAGATCACCGGCACGCCCTTCGGATTGCCCGACCGCTCCCAGTAGAGCTCATGCAGATTGTCGACCTTGAGCCTGCCGGTGGTATGCGGCTCGAGCGGCGGATAGAGGGCGGGCGAGGCCATGATCGGAGCGCCGTGGCGTGAGACCGGCGGCGCAGGTG
>CAZZLX010000180.1:0-7254 GCA_964655235.1 uncultured Rhizobium sp. | reverse complement strand
CTCGTCCATCAGGTAGAAGTTGGGGTCGGTCAGGCGCAGCGCGAGCAGGCCGAGACGCGCCTTCTGGCCCGGCGAGAACTGCCTGATCTTCTTCTCCTGGCGGTCGACCGGGAAGCCGGCAGCGGCGAGCAGGCTCTTGCTGCGCTGGTCGCCGAGGCGGAACGTCCCGGCGATGAAGCCGAACGGCGTCTCCTCGGCCGGCAGCTGCGACATGTGCTGGTCGACATAGGCGAGCACGACCGAGGGGCTGACGCGGAACCCCGGCATGCCGCTCTCACCCGCCAGCGCCGCGCGATGGACGAGGCGTACGAACTGCGACTTGCCGACGCCGTTCTTGCCCAGCAGCACGATGCGGTCGCCTTGCTTGATGTCCAGCCGCCCGGTCCTGAACAGCGGCGCGCCGTCGGGCGTCGTCACCTGAACGTCGTCGATGCCGATCAGCACCTTCGCATGCGTGCCGCGGTTGGCGAGCCTGATCTCGCCGGCCGAGCGCTCGACATGCAGCGACTTCAGGCTCTGCTCGATCCTCTCGGCGCGGTCCTTCAGCTGCATCGACTTCTTCTGCAGCAGGTCGCTCTTGCTGTTGATGCCGATGTTCTTGAGCTCTGCAGCGTTGCGGCGAAGCCGGTCGGCCTCTTTCAGCTCCTTCTCCTGCCGCGCCTCCTCGGCCGCGTCCTCGTCCTTCAGAAGCTCGCGGGCGACGGTGAAGGGATGCGCGAAGCTGCGCGAGACATCGGGGCGAAGGAAAAGCGTCTTCGTCGTCAGAGCGTCGAGGAACTGGCGGTCGTGGCTGGCGATCACCATCGGTACGCGGCCCGTGCCGGCGATCCAGCGCTCGAGCAGCTGGATCTTGGCGAGGTCGAGATGATTGGTCGGCTCGTCGAGCAGCAGCGCGTCGGGCTGCGTGATCCAGGCACGCGCGATCAGGGAGAGACGCTGCCAGCCGCCGCTCAGGGCCTTCACCGGACGGTCGCGCAATTCCTCGGGCGTCTCGAACTCGTCGAGCACGACGCCGACGCGCCATTCCTCGGTTTCGCGCTCCGCCGCCGGCAGCGCGCGGCGCAGCGCCTCGGCGAGCGTGAGGTCGAGGAGGTTCGCCGGCATGTCCTGCTCGACCATGCCGATCTTGAGCCCGCGCGAGCGCACGATCTCGCCGGAGGTCGGTTCGGCGAGACCGGCAATGCACTTCAGAAGCGTTGTCTTTCCGGCGCCGTTGGCCGCGACGAGGCCGAGGCGGTCGGCTTCGCCGATCACCAGGCTCAGCCGGGTGAAGAGGGGAACGGAAGCGATGACGGAAACGTCGCGGAGACTGATCGAGCCCATGGTCTTCTCAACTGGATGACGGCGAAGGACGGGAGAGCGGTGGCGGCGAGGCCGCCGGCGCCCGGCGTCGTTCGGGGCAGATCAGGTCGGAATTTAAGCGGAAGCTCGGATCCGGCTGCTCGGCCCCACGACACGGAAGCATCGTGGGGCAGGCACGGGACCGCGCGTGCGATGATGATCAGGCCGACACATGCATCCCTCCTCGCGCGACGGGTTGAACTTCCGGGCGGAATCTAGCGGGGCAGCAACGGGGGGTCCAGAGGGCCGCTAGCGCATGTCGCATTCTTCGCGTTAGGCTCCCGTCCACCTCTCCTTTTCCGAAGACGGAGTTCCCCGATGCCCGACGTCAAGATCGCCGCCCGCGACGGCGGTTCGTTCTCGGCCTATGTGTCGAAGCCTGCCTCCGGCACGGGTCCCGGCGTCCTGGTCATCCAGGAGATCTTCGGCGTCAACAAGGTGATGCGCGACATCTGCGACTTCTTCGCCCAGCAGGGATACATCGCGATGTGTCCCGACCTGTTCTGGCGCCAGCAGCCGGGCATCCAGATCACCGACAAGACCGAGGCCGAGTGGCAGAAGGCGTTCTCGCTCTACAAGGGCTTCGACGAGGCCAAGGGCGTCGAGGACCTGATCGCGAGCCTCGACGTGCTGCGGAAGACTCCGGGCTGCACCGGCCGCGCCGGCACGGTCGGCTTCTGCCTCGGCGGCAAGCTCGCCTACCTGATGGCGACGCGCTCGGACGCCGACTGCAGCGTCAGCTACTACGGCGTTGCGATCGACGCGGCGCTGAACGAGGCGAGCGCGATCACCAGCCCCTATCTCTGCCACATCGCGGGCAAGGACAAGTTCGTGCCGGCCGAGGCCCAGGCGAAGATCCGCGAGGCGCTGGCGCGCGTGCCGACCGCGACCGTCTACACCTACGACGACTGCGACCACGCCTTCGCCCGCGCCGGCGGCGAGCACTACGACGCGGCCGCGGCGAAGCTCGCCAACGGCCGCACCGCCGCCTTCTTCAAGAAGAACCTCGGCGGCAAGCCCGCCGCGGCGCACAAGCCGGCCAAGGCCGGCTCCACCACGCACGCGATCCGCATCCATGCGGCGGGCGGGCCCGAGGTCATGAAGTGGGAAGAGATCCCGCTCGGCACGCCCGGCCCGGGCGAGCTCCTGATCCGCAACACCGCGGTCGGCCTCAACTACATCGACACCTACCATCGCTCCGGCCTCTATCCGGTGGCCTATCCGTCGGTGATCGGCATGGAAGGGGCGGGCGTGGTCGAGAAGGTCGGGCCGCGCGTGAAGGAGTTCAAGGTCGGCGACCGCGTCGCCTATGCGCAGCCGATGGGCTCGTATGCCGAGCGCCGCATCGTGCCGGCCGACCGCATGGTGAAGATCCCCTCGGGCATCGACGACAAGGTCGCCGCGGCGATGATGCTGAAGGGCATGACCGCCGAGTACCTGCTCCGACGCACCTACAAGGTGAAGAAGGGCGACACGATCCTGGTGCATGCGGCGGCCGGCGGCGTCGGCCTGATCCTCTGCCAGTGGGGCAAGGCGCTCGGCGCCAAGGTCATCGGCACCGTGTCGTCTGAAGAGAAGGCGCAGCTCGCCAAGAAGCACGGCTGCCACTACCCGCTGGTGATCAAGCCGGGCGAGGACTTCTCGAAGAAGGTGCGCGAGCTCACCAAGGGCAAGGGCGTGCCGGTGGTCTATGACGGCGTCGGCAAGGACACGTTCGCGGCCTCGCTCGACAGCTTGGCACCGCTCGGCATGTTCGTGTCGTACGGCAATGCGTCCGGCCCCGTCGCGCCGTTCAGCCCGGCGCTGCTCTCGGCCAAGGGCTCGCTGTTCATGACGCGCCCGACCCTGATGACCTATGTCGCCCAGCGCGACGACCTGGTGAAGTCGGCAAAGGCGCTGTTCGCGGTGGTGAAGTCCGGGAAGGTGAAGATCCGGATCAACCAGACCTATCCGCTGTCGGAAGCGGTGCAGGCCCATCGCGATCTGGAGAGCCGGAAGACCACCGGCTCGACGGTGCTGCTGCCGTAAGGCTGCTCGAGGCTTCCGCTTCCGCCGCTTACGCTTCGGCTCTTACGCTTCGGCCGGGCGGCGGAAGACGCTTTCGGCGACCTTGAGCGCGCCGACGATCGACTGGCCGACGGTGCCGCCGTCGTCGAAGATCCGGTAGATGATCGCCGAGCGGATCGCGGTCACATGCGCGGTCAGGAACCTGAGCAGCTTGTCGCTGATCGAGTAGGTGCCCGACGTGTAGTGATGCAGCGAGGTGGCGATCGACGCCATCAGCAGGAAGCCGGCGGTGGTGGTGTCGACCATCATCGTCTTGGCCGAGCGGTTCATCTTCTTCAGCGTGCTGCCGTTGGCGCCGCCCATCAGCGCCGAGAGGTCGCTGTCCATCATCGCCTGCTGCTCGGTGACCTTGCCGAGCAGGCGCTCCTGGATCAGCGGGATGTTGTCGGTCGCGCGCTTCAGGTGCTCGCGCAGAAGGAAATCGCGCATCGTGGCGCTCGGCGCGTTGGCGAGACGAAGCTTGAGATAGTCTAAGATGAGGACGATCGCATCCTTGCCGACCGCGTAGTCGGCCGGATCGTCGATGATCTGCACCGTCGCCGACTGGGCCATCCGCCGCTCCGATCCCAGCGGCCGCTTGCCATGGCGGCGGTCGGGCCCGAAGTAGGACGGGCTGACGATGAAGTTCGGGTAGTCGGTCATCATCTTCTCGGCGAGAAGCACGAGCTTGCCCTGGTTGAAGGGCTTCGGCATCAGGCGGGCACCCGCCATCACCGCCGTCTGCTCCATCTCGGGCCCCGCGCCCTCGGCCATCAGCACCACGGGCACGTTCGGCCACAGGCTCCTGGCGTCGCGACGGATCCAGCGGCTCAGCTTGTCGCCCGGCTCGTCCGGCAGCTCCTGTCCGAGCACCACGAGATCGAAGGGGCCGCTGTCGGTGATCGCGGTACGCGCGTCGGCGGCGAGGAAGTGCTCGACCACGTCGGCCTGGCGGCGCGTGGTCAGCGCATCCTTGACCTGCCGCCGGATGTCGGGGCTCGGGTCGGCGACGAGGAAGCGGAGAGGGGGCGCCATGGTCTTCCGGTGATCGGCCTTTTACCGACAGCGTGTGTGCCAGAAAGTTAGAACGATTCCTAAGGCTTACTGTGCACAGTAAATAGGCAACGCGAAGCTTTCAACGGCAATCCGCGCCAGCCTACAGGGAAATTGGTTGCCTGAAGGTTAACGCCGGGCGAATCGGGCCGGCGCGATCACGCCGACGAGCCTGGAAGTCCTGTTCAACATCGGCACCGCGCTCGCGCACGCTCATGATACCCATGGCGCCAAGATCGCATTCGCTCGCGCGCTTGCCATCGAACCGGCGCTTTCCGCAAGCCTCGGACATATGGGCAGGCTCCTCGGAATGCAGGCCGCCGGGAATTCAAAAGCCTGGTTCATGCGTGCCGTCGCCGTCGACCCGCAAGATCTGACCAACGCGATCAACCTTGCCGCCGCGATGATGGAGCAGGGAGAGCGCGGCCAGGCCGAGACCCTGCTGAAGGAGATACTGCGGGGGGCCCCGGACAACGCCGATGCGCACGGCAATCTCGGCATCCTTTACCGGCAGACAGGCGCGCTCGACGCCGCCTTGAGGCATCTGAAGCGGTCAATCGCCCATAGGCCCGGCAACCCGCCCGCGCTTCGCGACCTGGGAACCGTGATGCTGGATCTGGGCGATGCTTCGCGCGCGTTCGTCGCGACCGCCCGGTCGTTCGCTGTCGATCCCGCCGACCATCTGACGGCGCGGAATCTGCTGGCGACGACGCTCTATGACAACACCATGACTCACGAGACCCGGTGGGCGCTGCATCGCCGGGCCCTTGCCTCCTTGCCGAGAAGCTCTGAAAGACCGGCCTTCTCGACCACGCGCCGCGACGGCGGCCCGCTCCGTGTCGCCTACGTATCTTCCGATTTCAGGAACCATCCGACAGGCCGCCTCCTGGCCTCGCTCTTCGCGACGCATGATCCCAGGGCGATATCCCTCTTCGGATACTCGTTGTCGGCCAAAGAGGATCAGCTGACACAGGAGATCCGCGACCATGCAAGGGAATGGCGCGCAGTGGCGACGGCGAGCGACGCCCGGATCGCGGACATGATGCGACAGGACAACATCGACATCGCGGTCTTCGTCTCGCTCCACTTCGATGCGAACCGTCCGTCGCTCGCCGCGTGGCGATGCGCGCCGATACAGGTCTCTCTCGGCGACGTGACCTCGTCCGGCCTCGACGAGATCGACTACCTCATTTCTGATCGGACGATCACGCCGCGTACCGGACGCGAGATCCACAGCGAGCGTGTCGTCGCGGTCCCGAGCATCTACTACCATCCGCGCCCGTCGACCGGGGTCGACCCGGGACCGCTTCCCAGCCTGCGCAAGGGCCGGGTCACGTTCGGAAGCTACAACCTTCCTTCAAAGATGAACGACGATGTCATCCGGCTCTGGGCCCGGGTCCTGAAGGCCGTGCCGGACTCGATGCTCGCGCTGCGGTACCGGGGTCTGTTCGGGAATTCCGCGACGATTTCGCGCGTGACGCGGATCCTGGGAGAGGAGGGGATCGAGGCCAATCGGCTCGAGTTCCATAGCGACGCGGCATCGGAGGACGACTATTTCGAAAGCCTGAGAACCCTCGACGTCGCGCTGGACACATTTCCGTTTAACGGACACACGTCGACGTTCGAGGCGCTGTGGATGGGCGTGCCGGTGGTGACTCTTTCCGGCCGGATGCCGGCGGGAAGATACGCCGCCGCTCAGCTCAAGGCCGTCGGCCTGAGCGACCTGATCGCCGCCACGGAGGACAACTATGTTTCGATAGCCTCGGCCCTGGCACGCGACAGCGAACGGCGAGCGGTTCTCCGCCGGACCCTGCGCCCGATCCTGGGGGCGTCGGCGATCTGCGACGCACGAAAGCTGAGCCGGCACCTGGAGAGGATCTATCGATCGATCGCGAGGCGCGCCGCGGCCGGCATCGGACGTGGTTGAACGTCCCTGCCGCACTGGCGAAAGTGAGTGCCCTAGGATTCCCTTGTCGTTTCTTTCCCTCCCGCGCTAGATGCCCCCATGCCCGCCATCGATCAGCTCGTTTCCGGCTTCAAGGTCTTCAAGGCCCGCTATTACGAGCACCGGCCCGAGCTCTACGAGAACCTGCGCACCCTGGGACAGAACCCCGAGGTCATGGTGGTCGCGTGCTCCGACAGCCGCGTCGATCCTGCGATCCTGCTGGGGTCCGAGCCGGGCGAGCTGTTCGTGATCCGCAACGTCGCCAACTTGATCCCGCCCTACCAGCCGGACGGCAAGCTGCACGGCACGTCGGCGGCGCTGGAATTCGGCATCCGCGACCTAAAGGTGAAGCACCTGATCGTGCTCGGCCACTCGGGCTGCGGCGGCATCGAGGCGCTGCGGCGCTGCTGCTCCGGCGATCCCTTGCGCGAGCGCGAGTTCATCGGCCCCTGGGTCTCGCTCGGCATGCGCGCCTGCGAAGCGGTGCCGGCCGAAGGCCGCGGCGGCGGCGACAACGGCGCGATCGAGCGCGCCGCGATCGAGATCAGCCTCGAGAACATCGCGACCTTCCCCTGGGTCGCCGACGGCATCGCCCAAGGATCGCTCTCGATCCACGGCTGGTGGTTCGACCTGCAGAAGGGCGCGCTCTGGGGCTACGACGCGAAGACGAAAGCCTTCGCGAAGATGGTCTAGCTCACCCCCACGGGTTCGCGTCGAGCGGCCAGATCGGGCGCTTCACCTTGGTGTAGGGGACCAGGTGAAAGTTGCGCGGCAGCGCGCCCGGTCCGTCCATGTAGAGGACGTCGGTCGCGATCTTCGAATACTCGGCGAAGAAGTGGTTGGTCGACTTCACCACCACGATCTTGCGC
>CAZZLX010000179.1:0-7267 GCA_964655235.1 uncultured Rhizobium sp. | reverse complement strand
ATCGCCTCGATCGAGGCCGAGAAGGAAGAGATCGCAGCGCAGCGCTCGGCGCTGTCGCGCCGCATGTCGCAGATGCAGAGCGAGCTCAAGATCTCGCTCGCCCGCACCGCCCAGGTCGAGGCCCAGCTCGAGACCGCCAAGACGGAGCTTCAATCCGCCACCATGCAGCGAGACCGGCTGCAGGAAGACGGCCAGCTGGCGCAGGTGCGCGTGCGCGATCTCGAAGGCCGGATGTCCGAGCTCCAGCGTGTCCACCGCGAGGTGATGACGAAGCTCAACGACCGCACCCGCGCCGACCTGTCGGAAGTCCAGAAGATCGTCAGCCGCACCGGGCTCAACCTCGACACGATCATGCCGAAGGAGCAGCCGGTGCCGCAGCGCGGGAGCACCCGCGCGGGCCAGGGCGGCCCTTTCGTCCCGCTGTTCCGTGACTTGGCGCCTTCGGGCGCCGGCGACGCCACGACGAAAATCGAGTCGATGTCGTTCCAGCTCGGCAGCCAGCTTCGCCGGCTCGACCAGATTCACGGCGTCCTGAAGGCGATCCCCCTGACCGCGCCCATCGACACCTACGCGCTGATGAGCAACTTCGGGGCCCGCGTCGATCCCTTTACCGGGCAGGCCGCGATGCACTACGGTCTGGACATGTCGGCGCCGATGCGGACGCCGGTGATGTCGACCGCGCCGGGCACGGTGGTCGTCGCCGGGTGGAAGAGCCGTTATGGCCGCATGGTCGAGATCGACCATGGAAACGGGCTCAGGACGCGATACGGGCATCTGTATAAGATCAATGTCCGGCGCGGGCAGAAGGTGGACTTCCGGGAGGTCGTCGGTCTCCTGGGCTCCTCCGGAAGGTCGACCGGACCTCACGTCCACTACGAGGTCCTGGTCAACGGCGAGCCGACCGATCCGAACAAGTTTCTGAGGGCGGGCAAGGATGTTTTCAAGGGCTAGAGGCAAGGACTCCGAGGGCGGTACCTCCGCTTCCGTGCAGAAGTCGTCGGTTCCCTCGATCATCAGCGCCGACCTTCGCATCACCGGCAACCTGGAGAGCGACGGCGACATCCAGATCGACGGCACGGTCGACGGCGACATCCGTTCCGGCCGCATCACTGTCAGCGAGACGGCCGTCGTCAAGGGCGCGCTCGAGGCCGAGACGGTCCGTATCGCCGGCAAGGTTACCGGCCAGATCAAGGCCCGCCAGGTGACCCTCCTGAAATCGGCGAAGGTCGTCGCCGACGTGATGCAGGAGTCGATTGCGGTCGAGCCCGGCGCCTCGTTCGAGGGCAACTGCCGTCACTACACGCGCGACGCGGTCGTGGCCCCGGCGCCCCGCAAGGTCGAGGCGCTGGTCGCGCCGACCATGCCGCGGAAGCCCCCGGTCGAGGCGGTCAAGCCGGCACCGGTCGTCGCCGTCGGTGGCGGCGCTCCGCAGGCCGACTAGGCTCTTTCCGGTAGCCGCGCCCGTCAGGGCGCGCGGGTCTTCGGCAGCACGACCGTGAAGGTCGAGCCGCGATCCATCTCGCTTTCGACCCGGATCGATCCGCCGAGACGGCGGACCAGCGTGCGCGCGACCGCCAGGCCTACGCCTTCGCCCGGCCGATCGGGCGTGCCGGCGCGGCGGAAAAGATCGAATACTCTCGGTTGATCCATCGGCGCGATGCCGCGGCCGTTGTCAGCGACGGCGATCTCGATCATGCCGGCCTCGGTCTCGCTGGCCGTGACCGCGATGTGGCCCGGCAGATCGGCGCGCAGGAACTTGACGGCGTTGTCGAGCAGGTTGGAGAGGATCTGCTCGAGGGCGCTGCGGTCGCTGACGATCGACGGCAGCTTTCCGACGGCGAGCCGGATGCCGCCCTTGTCGCCGCGGTGGCTGAAGTCCGCGGCGAGCGTGCGCACGAGACGATCGAGATCGACGATCTCGGCCTTGAACTCGCGGCGGCCGATCTGCGCCAGGTCGACCACCGCGCCGACCAGCCGGTCCATCTTCGATACCGACGAGCGGATGAACCACAGCGCGCCATCGAAGTCCTGGCGCAGCGCCTTCGTCGCCGGGTCCTCGGTGACGACGCCGTCGAAACGGTCGGCCGGATGGCCGAGGACATCGTTGCGCAGCGCCTCGAGCTCGCCGGTGAAACCCATGATGTTGGTCAGCGGCGGCCTGAGATCGCGCTCGATCACCTCGGCGACGCGCTGGATCTCGTCATTGGCTTCCTGGAGGTTCGAGGTGCGCTCGGCGAGGCGTCGCTCGAGGTCGCGGTTGGCGCGGTCGACGGCGGCGAAGTCCGCCCGGAGCTCGCGGGCCGAGCGCCGTAAAAGCGTGGTCGCGATCGCGATCATGCCGGCGACGGCGAGGGCGGCGAGGGCGACGGCAATAGCCGCCGCGTCCGGCTCGAGCATCACGAACGCAAGCATCGCAACCGCCGCCAGCGCAGCAACGCCGGCAGCGAGCAGGATTTTTTCGGCGGACGAGCCTCGGTTTCCGGCAAGCATTCGGGAAACGCTAGCTAGTGTTCGCGGCGAATTAACCACAAATTGCTAGCGAACGGAAACCAAAGTCATGGTTAATGCCCGGAAAAACCGAGGTTATTTACGTTCAGTCAGCTTTGCCCGCTGCCAGAGAACCTCCATTTCCTCGAGGCTGGCATCGTCCGGTTTGCGTCCGTCGGCGGCCAGGGCCGCCTCGATCGCCCGGAAGCGGCGCTCGAACTTGGCGTTGCAGCGACGGAGCGCCACCTCGGGATCGACCTTTAGGTGACGCGCAAGGTTGGCGAGCGCGAACATCAGGTCGCCGACCTCGTCCTCGACCGCGTCCCTCGGCGCGCCGGCATCGATCTCGGCGCGAAGCTCTCCGATCTCCTCCTCGATCTTGTCGAGCACCTGGCGCGCTTCCGGCCAGTCGAAGCCGACGCGGGCGGCGCGCTTCTGCAGCTTCTCGGCGCGCATCAAAGCGGGGAGGGCGAGGGCGACGCCGTCGAGAGCGGAGGCGGGGGTCTTCGCGGCCTTCTCGGCACGTTCCGCCGCCTTGGTGGCTTCCCACGAGACCGTCTGGGTCTCGACGTCGCGCGCGCTCGCATCCCCGAACACGTGGGGGTGGCGGCGGATCATCTTGTCGGCGATGGTCTTGGCGACGTCCTCGAAGGCGAAGGCGTCCATCTCCTCCGCCATGCGCGCGTGGAAGACGACCTGGAGCAGCAGGTCGCCGAGCTCCTCCTTGAGGTCGGCGAGGTCGCCGCGCTGGATCGCATCCGAGACCTCGTAGGCTTCCTCGACCGTGTAGGGCGCGATGGTGGCGAAGGTCTGTTCGAGATCCCAGGGGCAGCCGCCCTCCGGCGCTCGAAGTCGCGCCATGATCTCGATCAGCCGGTCGATGTGTCGGGTCATGGGCCGACTATAGCGTCAGCCGAGCGACAGGACGGCGTCGGCGCACTCGCGCGGCGCTTCCTGTGGCAGGTTGTGGCCGACGATGGGGATCGCCCGGTGCTCGAAGCGGCCGGTGAACTTCTGCGCATCGCGCCTGAGCTCCGCCGGGGTCGAGACGCCGTTGCCGGTGCCGTCCATCGAGACGGTCGCGACCGGGATCGACGGCTGCGCCTCCAGCCGCTTCTCGATCGCCGCCGCCGCCGGGTCGCCCAGCACCAGGCCGAAGCGGTGGCGATAGGAGTGGATCACCACGTCGACGAAGTCGGGGTTCTCGAAAGAGGCGGCGGTCCGGGCGTAGGTCGCCTCGTCGAAGCGCCAGTTTGGCGACCAGAGCTGCCAGAGCAGACGGCAGAGGGCGTGGCGGTTCTTGGCGAGGCCGGCGCGGCCGCGCTCACCGTGGAAATAGTACTGATACCAGAAGCGGTGCTCGGCCTCGGGCGAGGCGGGCTCGGACGATCGGGGGATGTTCTGGATGTTGTAGCCGTTGCCGGTGACGAGTCCGGCGACGCGCTCCGGCCACAGCGCCGAGACGATGCAGCAGGCGCGCCCGCCCCAGTCGTAGCCGGCAAGCGTGGCGCGCGGGATCCCGAGCGCGTCCATGAAGGCGAGGAGGTCGGCGCCCAGCACGGCCTGTTCGCCCGATCGAGGCGTTTCGGCCGAGAGGAACGCGGTCGGCCCGTAGCCGCGGAGATAGGGCACCAGCACCCGGCGTCCGGCTGCGGCCAGGATGGCCGCGACCTCGTCGTAGGTACGGACGTCGTAGGGGAAGCCGTGCATCAGGATCGTCGGCGGGCCGGAGGCGGGACCGGATTCCTCGTACGCGACGTCGAGAACCCCGGCCTTCACGCGTTTGATCATGTGGTCTCCTGGCGGCGTGGAACGGCCGCGCCCGCTCCTCGTTGGGACGGCATGTCGCTTCGCAAAATCTACGCGCATCTGGCCTGCCGGAGTCTGTCCGTAAGCCGCCCGTGGTTCGAGCACCTCTTCGGCCGCGCGCCTGATGCGGCGCCGATGACGGGGCTCCTCGAATGGCATCACGGCGACGGTGCCGGCTTCCAGCTGTTCGAGCATCCGGAGAATGCCGGCGCCGGGACGCTGACGCTGATCGTGCAGGGGCTTCCGGAGGAGCGCGCCCGGATTGCGCGCCTTGTTCCCGGAGAGATCGAGAGGGCGGACTACGTCGACCTCATCCGGCTCCGCGATCCGGATGAAAATCTCGTCGTGCTGGCCGAACCGAGGCTCTGAGGCGCGGAAATCCGCCAAATTTTCCCTCTTGACGGCGTAAAGAACAAAATAGGAACATTTGGCCAGTCATCACGGGGGATGAAATGGCCACGAAGCTTTTCGACCGCAGCGCTCAGGAAGAACTCGTCGTCTGGCGCTCGGCCAAGCGGATCATCAAGCGCCGTGGCGCCGGCGCGCTGGATATCGCGCGCGGCGCCTCAGACACGCTCGCCTTCGAGGGCGACGAAAAGGGCGCGCGCACCTGGCACAAGACGGCCCAGGCCGTCGAATGGCTCCTCCGGCATCCGGAAAGCATGGACCTGATCGACGCGCGGGCATGACCGCAGCCATGGCGACCGCAGCGGCAAGGGCAGGGCGCCTTCCCGGGGTCATGATCCTGTCCTATACGGGCGTCATGACCATGACCGAGCACACCGGACGCGGCACCGGGCGGCGGGAACGCCGCTGGCGCATGCTGCGCTGGGCCGCCGGCGCGGTTCTGTTGTCGGTGCCCTGGGTCATGATGCAGGTCAGCACCGAGTGGAACTGGCGTCCCGAATCCTTCCTGGTCTTCGGCGCGATGCTGGCCGTCGCTCTGGGCGCCTACGAACTGGCGGTCCGGATCTCGGACAGTGCGGCATACCGGATCGCGGTCGGCCTCTCGATCGTCGCGGCCTTCGCCCTGGTCTGGATGAACCTCGCCGTCGGCATCATCGGATCGGAGGACAACCCGGCGAACCTGATGTACGTGGGCGTGCTGGCCGTGGGTGCGATCGGCGCGATCCTCGCATTTCGTCGTCGTGTTCCTGGGAGCGGCCGGACTGTTCCGACGGGCTGATCGCGGCCGGATCGCAACGGAGGCGGGCTTCTGAACCGGATCGCCAACGGAACAACAATTATCGCATAATGTATATTATGTAAAATATTATTTTGTATTCGTTATCTGGAGGATAACTGGGTTTTCTAAGGTCGTGTCTTCGGTACGGGGCACCTCCCGTCAGGCAACCCGCTCCGGCTCATCAGGTTTCCGGTCGGCACTTCGTTGAAGCCGAACGACCGGTAGAGTTCCTGCGCATCGCGGGTACCGAGCAGCCAGCGGCGCAGGCCTTGGAGGTCCGGATGCTCCAGCATCAGGCCGACCATCCATTTGGTGAGGCCGCGGCCGCGATGGCTTTCGACGACGAAGATGTCGCTGAGCCAGGCGAAGGTCGCCCGGTCGGTGATCACCCGGCCGAAGCCGACCTGGGCGCCGGCGGGATCGAAGGTCGAGAAGCACATGGCGCCGTCGATCGCCCGGGCGATGACCTCGCGCGGGATGTTCTCGGCCCAGTAGATCCGGCCGAGAAAGCCGTGGACGACCTCCAGGTCGATACGCGCCTTGTCGGTGGAAACCTCGAAACCGTCCTCGCTCCGCCAGGTGCCGGCCGTCATCGTCAGTATTCCAGGACCATGCCGTCATAAGCCGGCTCGACATGGGCCGGCAGCGTGGCCTTGAGCCGTCGGTAGTCCATCCACTGCGACATGTGGGTCAGCACCGCGCGCTTCGGCTTCACCCGCTCGATCCACTCGAGCGTCTTGGCCAGATGCGTATGGGTGACGTGCGGCTCGATCCGGAACGCATCCACGATCCAGAGATCGACACCCGCCAGGATCCCGAACGCCGTCTCGTCGAGGTTCACGACGTCGGTCGAATAAGCGATCCCGCCGATGCGGAACCCCAGCGTCTTCGAGAACCCGTGGTCCTGCTCGAACGGCTGGATCCGCATGCCGCCGACCTCGAACGGCCCGTCGATGGTCTTCGGCACGAGCGTCGGCTTGTAGAAGTAATCGCCTTTAAGTGCCTGGAATACATAGCCGAAGCGTTCGCGGATGATTTTGAGCGTCGCCGCGTCGGCATAGGCGTCGATCGTCGTGCCCATGCCGAGATTGAGCCCGCGGACATCGTCGATCCCGTGCAGGTGATCCGCATGGGCGTGGGTGTAAAGGATCGCGGTGACCGAGGTGACGCCGGCGGTCAGGAGCTGCTGGCGGAGGTCGGGGCCGGTGTCGACCAGGAGCCGGGTCGGCCCCTCCTCCACCAGGATCGAGGCCCGGAGCCTCCGGTTCTTGGGCTCCACCGGGTCGCAGTCGCCCCAATGGTCGCCGACCAGCGGCACGCCCATCGAGCTGCCGCAGCCGAGGATCGTGACCTTCACCTAGGCCCTTGGGTTCACGAGGGGGCGAAGGCGCTGTCCGGGATCTTCCGGAACAGCCGCCGGACATTGTCGGTGGTGGTCGCGGCGAGCTCGGCGGCATCGACGCCGCGCAGCGTCGCCACCTTGGCCGCCGTATGGACGACGAAGGCCGGCTCGTTGCGCTTGCCCCGCATCGGGATCGGCGCCAGGTACGGCGCGTCGGTCTCGACCAGCAGCCGGTCCGCCGGAACCCAGGCGGCGGTCTGCTGAAGCGCCGCCGCCGACTTGAACGTCACGATCCCGGAAAGAGAGAGCGAGAGACCGAGTCCGACAGCTTTCTCAGCCAGTTCCTGGCTGGAGGTGAAGCAGTGGATGAGGCCTGTATAGGGCCCCTTCTCCATCTCCTGGCTCAGGATCGTTCCGGTATCGAGATCCGCGTCGCGGGTATG
>CAZZLX010000178.1:0-7290 GCA_964655235.1 uncultured Rhizobium sp. | reverse complement strand
TGCGGGAAGCCTTCCGCCAGCTCGACATCCTGCTCAAAGAAGCCGGCGTCGACCGCAACGCGATCTGCACCGCGCGCCTCTACCTGCACAACGTGATCCACGACGTGCCGGAGGTGAACGTCGTCTGGAAGGAATATTTCGGCAATCACCCGGTGGTTCGCCGCTGCTACGGCGTGGTGCTGCAGGCCGGCATGCGGGTGGAGGCCGCGTTCACGGCCGAGATCCCGTAAGATGAAGATCCGCGAGGTCCGGGCGACGCCGGTCAACATCGACTACCGCGAACCGGAGCGCTGGTCGCAGGGCCATCGCCTCGGCGTCACCTCGATCGTGGTCGAGATCGAGACCGACAAAGGCATCGTGGGCCTCGGCGAATCCGTGCCGGCGCCATCGCCCGAGGTGACGCTGGCGGCGATCAGGTCGGTGACGCCGCAGCTGATCGGCCAGGATCCGTGTCTCGTGTCGCAGCGCTGGCGCGACATCCAGACGGTCGGCGGCTTCGGCGCATTTCCGCATACCGGCAATGCGGCGCTGGCCGGACTCGAGATCGCCTGCTGGGACATCGTCGGCAAGGCGCTCGGCGCGCCGGTGCATGCGCTGCTCGGCGGCAAGGTCCGCGACCACGTCGAGTTCATGGCCTTCGTGCCCTATCACCCGGACACGAAGCGGATCGAAGCCGAGGCGCGCAGATACGCCGCCGAAGGCTATCGCACGCTCTACATCAAGGGCGGCTTCGGCGAGGAGAAGGATCTCGCCGCGATGGAGGCGATGCGGATCGGCGGCGGGCCCTGCAAGAAGCTGCGCATGGATCCGAACGAGAACTGGACGCCCGACGTGGCGCTGCGCATGGTCCATGCGCTGAAGAGCTTCGACGTCCAGTACATCGAGCAGCCGACCAGGCTGGACCGGCTGGAAGAGCTGGGCGTTCTACGGCGGCGCTCGCCGATCCCGATCGCGGCCAACCAGTCAAGCTGGCTCAACCACAACATCCTCGACATTATCTCGATCGGCGCCGCCGACCTGGTGATGACCGATCCCTGGCAGGCGGGCGGCATCCGCGCCTTCCATCAGGCGGTGAATCTCTGCGAGATCGCCGGCGTGCAGGTCGTCTACCACAGCCTGGCACCGCTCTCGATCGCCACGCGCGCGGTGATGCAGGTTCTGGCGTCGTCGACCGCGTGCTCTTACGCGCACCAGACCTATCACCAGATGCTGGTCGACGACGTGGTCAAGGAGCCGGTGCGCCATCCCGGCGGCATCGAGCCGGTCGACGACAAGCCCGGCATCGGCGCCGAGCTCGATCCGGCGAAGATGAAGGCGGCGCATGAGCGCTACCTGAAGCAGGGGTACCTGAGCGCCTACGAACAGGAGAGGTAGGGCGGGTCAGCCTTTCTTGTCGTCGATCGCGACACCGACGACGGAGTCGCCGGGCTTTACGTGCGGGCGGCGCTGGGAGACCACGACCCAGCCGTCGAACGGCGCGTGCAGCTCCTGCAGGACCTTGCCCGTGATGTCGATGATCTGGGCGAGGAGCTGGCCTTTGCCGACGCGCTCGCCCTCACGCACCTTCGGGACATAGATGCCGGCGTGGGTCGCGGCCTGGAGGTCCTTGTCGACGTCGCCGCCGCTGGCGATGGCACGCGCCGGCTTGGCGACCGGCGGCGGCGCGGCGGACCGGTCGATCATGCCGATCTCGGCCAGCACGCGCAGCACGCCGTCGTAGTAGCGGTCGACGAAGCCCATGTCGGTCGGCCCGGGAAGCGGCGCCTCGGTATAGATCGCGGCGTCGACGTCGCTGAGCGTGCGGCCGGGGACGCGGGCCTCGTGGCGCCAGATGAAGTCGGCGCCGAAGGCTTTGCACGCGCGTGCGCCCAATCCCTTCTTGTCGCGCCCGTCGTCGATGTACCCGACGAGATAGGGGATGTCGTAGATCTGCCCCGCGGTGTGCAGGTCGATCAGCAGGTCGACCCCGTTCAGCACCAGCGTCTGCAGCGCATGTGCGAGGCGCTGGGTCGGCTTGCCGTTCGGATCGCCGGGAAAGACGCGGGCGAGATTGCCGCCGTCGAGCGCGCTGAAGCGGGAGTCCGCGTGGTAGGCGGCCTCATGCACGATCGGCACGACCTCCAGGATGCCGGACAGCAGCTCGAGGTCCGCATTGCAGAGCCGGTTGGCGGCGAGGATGCCTTCGATCTCGTCCCCATGGGTGCCGCCGAAGACGACGACCCGCAGACCGGGTTTGCCGCTGTCCAAGGTGCAGCGGTCGAAGCCCTGGTTCTCGGGCAGGGCGATGCGCTTTCGGGTCCAGCTGGGCATGGTGGCGTCCTCGGATCTCGCAGGGCGGCTTCAGGTGGTGAAGTAGAGCACCTGCCAGGCACGTCGGCCTCTCTTTGTCGGTGATCGCGGAACGGACTGTCGTCGCGCGCGGCCCTTGCCTATCATCGGGGTCGGCCGTCCAGGGGATGTCCAGGGGAGAGGGATGCAAGGCCGCTGCCGAACGGCGTCGCTGTTGGCTTCGGTCGTGCTTGCGCTCGGCGCGCCGGCCGCCGGCGGGGCCGAGATGTTCACGGTCGACGCGCTCGCCGACATCCGGTTGGTCCGGCCTTCGGACGAGCGAGCCTGGACCAGCGGCGGCCAGGGCAAGTTCCTCTACGATGGCGGCGGCGATCACGATCCGGGGCTCCGCCTCGGCCAGCTTCTCGCCGACGTCACGTTCAAGCCGCGCGCCGACACGATGCTGTTCGCGACCTTTCGGCTCGAGCCGACGCAGCATTCGGCGATCGACGTGATCGAGGCCTTCGCGCAGCACCACCTGATCGAGTCCGGCACGGCGCGCTGGACGATCAAGCTCGGCGCCTTCTATCCGCCGGTCTCGATCGAAAACGAAGGCGTCGGCTGGACCAGCCCGTGGACGCTGACGCCGTCGGCGATCGACACCTGGGTCGGCGAGGAGCTTCGCACCATCGGCGGCGAGACCAATGTCGAATGGAAGACGCCGAGCGGCTCGCTCGGGCTCACCGGTGCCGTCTTCGGCGGCAACGATCCGACCGGATTGCTGATCGCCGCGCGCGGCTGGAGCTTCGGCGACCGGCCGACCGGGCTGTTCGATCGCGTGCGCACCGCCGACGACGTGGCGCTGCGTTCGCGCCGTACGCCGCCCTACTATCAGAGCGAGTTCCTGGAGATCGACGATCGCGCCGGATTCTACGGCGGCGTGTCCTGGCGCGAGAACGGCATCGGCCGGCTGACGCTGCTCCGCTACGACAACCGCGCGGACCCGAAGGCCCGGCGCTTCGGCCAGGTCGGCTGGCGGACCGAGTTCAACAGCCTGTCGCTGGAAACCTACTTCCTCAAGGACTACGCGCTGTTCGGCCAGGCGATGAGCGGCGAGACCGAGATCGACCCGGCGCCGGGCGCGCGCAGCCTCACCCGGTTCCAGTCCGCCTATCTGCTCGCCGGGCGGCATTTCGACATGTGGCACGCGGCGGTCAGGGTCGACGTGTTCGGGACCCAGTCGCCGGTGGGGACCGACATGTCCGAGCGCGGCTATGCGCTGACGGCGGCGGCGACCTGGTCGCCGGAGCGCTGGTTCCAGCTGGCCGGTGAGGTCATCCGCACCGACAGCCGCCGCTCCCAGCGGCTCGGTTACGGGCTCTCGCCACGGTCGGTCGAGACCCAGCTCCTGTTGAACGCCCGCATCCTCTACTAGAGGAACCGTGATTTGAGGTTCGACGCGCCGCCGGGCAGGGTGCGTTCGGGGGCGTATCAACGAACAGCCAAGGGTGAGCAATGTCGAGGGTTCAACTGACCGCGATTGCGGCCGCGCTGGCGATCGGTCTCGCCTGGACGCTGCCGGCGGCCGCCCAGCAGGCGGCGCGTCCGGCGATCCAGACGACGAAGGTGGACGGCACCGACAACGTCTACATCTTCCGCAATGGCGGCCATCAGTCGATGTTCGTGGTGACTTCGGAAGGCGTGATCGCGACCGATCCGATCGCCTACGGCAAGCCGGACGGCGGCAGGCAGTATGTCGAGGAGATCCGCAAGGTCACCAGCCAGCCGATCAAGTACGTGGTCTACAGCCACCACCATTACGACCACATCGCCGGCGGCAAGGCGCTGAAGGATGCCGGCGCCACCTTCATCAGCCATGCCAACGCGAAGAAGCGGCTGGTGCCGCTGAAGGACCCGCACACGGTCATCCCCGACAAGACCTTCAACAAGTTCATGACGATCAAGCTCGGCGGCACCGAGCTCGAGCTGCACTACTTCGGTACCAACCACTCCGACTCCAACATCGTGATGCGGCTGCCGAAGGAAAAGATCATCTTTGTTGTCGACACGATCCCGGTCGGGACGTTCCCCGGCCGCGGCTTCATCGACATCGATCCGCTGGCGAGCGAGGCCTTCATCGAGAAGGTACTGAAGATGAGCTGGGACCGCATGATCCCCGGCCATCCCGGCATGCCGAACGACAGGCTCGGTACCAAGCAGGACGCGCAGGACATCCTGACGCTGATGCGCGAGGCCTCGGCCGACATGAAGAAGCTTGCCCAGGAAGGCAAGTGCTGGGAGCCGGCCGAGCGCGAGTACAAGATGCCGAAATACGAGAAGTGGCCCGGCTACGAGGCCGGAATGCCGCTGGTCGCCCGCCCCTACTGCGGCCTCTGGGGCCGCGGGACCTGACGCCCATACGTTCCTCCCGGATGCGGTTCGCCGCGTCCGGGAGGGGCGCCGGTGCTAGGATGCGCCGGAATTTCGGGAGGCGTCGGATGTCGAATCATCTCTCCGCCGAAGCAGTCGAGCATTATCGCCGCGAGGGGTACGTCCACCCGGTCCCCTGCCTGGCGCCGGGCGAGGCGAAGATCTACCGCGACGCGCTCGAGAGCTACGAGCGCCGCTCGGGCCAGAAGTCGACGCTGGCGATCCGCGGCAAGGGCCATCTCAAGATGCAGCTGCTCTACGACCTCGTGCGCGACCCGCGCATCCTGGACCCGGTCGAGTCGGTGCTGGGCCCCAACATCCTCTGCTGGGGATCGAGCCTGTTCGTGAAGGAGCCGAACGATCCGGCCTTCGTCGCCTGGCACCAGGACTCCTTCTACTGGGGGCTCGAGCCCGACGACGTGGTCTCGGCCTGGGTCGCCTTCGCGCCGTCGACCATCGCCAACGGCGCGATGCAGGTGCTGCCCGGCAGCCACAAGGAGCGGCGCCATCCGCACGCCAAATCACCGGAAGGCAGCGGCAACATGATCTCCAGCCACGAGGAGATCGCGGTCGAGGTCGACGAGGCGAAGGGCGTCAGCCTGCTGCTCGACGAGGGCGAGATGTCGCTTCATCACGTCAACATCGTCCACGGCTCGCCGCCGAACCGCTCCGACGCACGCCGCTACGGCTTCGCAATCCGCTACGTCGCCGCCCATGTGAAGCAGCGGGGCGACATGCCGACCGCGATAATGGTGCGCGGCCGCGACGACTACGGCTACTTCAAGCCCGACCCGGTGCCGAAGGGCGATTTCGATCCGGAGATCATGGCGCTCTACCCGAACCTCACGCCGACGCCCGCATAAGTGGCGCTGCAGAACCGCGTCACGCCGTTCGGCGAGGTCGTCGCGGTTTCCGCGCGCGGAGGCTTCACCGGCAATCGCGGCATCATCCACGATCCGGCGACGAAGACTCTGCTCAGGCGCCGCTGGACCACCCGGGCATGGATCTGCTGCACGCTCGACTGGAAGGGCGTGCGCCGCGCGCCGATGAGCCGGCGAAGCTGGACCGAGCTCTTCTTCCTCGACGAGGCGACCGCTTTTGCCGCCGGCCACCGTCCGTGCTTCTACTGCCGGCGCGATCGCGCCATGGCATTCCGCGACGCCTGGGCGACGGCGCGCCGGATCGCGCCACCGCGCGCGCCGGACATGGACGCGGCGCTGCACGAGGAGCGGGTCGCGCATCGGGCGAAGCGTCTGCATCCCCCGAGGGAAGATCTGCCCGACGGCGCGATGGTCGCGGCGGGCGCGGACGCCTATCTGATGCTCGGCGGCCGGCCGCGGCGATGGAGCTTTTCGGGCTATGGCGCGCCGGAGGATGCGCCCATCGATCGCCTGATCACGCCGCCGTCGATCGTGGCGGCCTTCACCGCCGGCTATCGGCCGGCGCTGCATGCGAGCGCGCGATGAGGGAGGACGAGCTCGACCGGTTGTCCACGCGCATCCAGGCGCTCAGGGCGAAGACGATCGAGAACGGCTGCACCGAAGGCGAGGCGCTGGCGGCGGCCGAGAAGGTCGCCGAGCTGCTGGACCGTTACGACCTCTCGCTCGGCGACGTCGAGATGCGCCAGGCGCCGTGCGGCACGCTGGCGTTCGAGTCGAGGCATCGGAAGCGCGTGCCGCTCGACGACTGCATCGGTGCCGTCGCGCATTTCTGCGACTGCCGCGTCTGGCGCGAGAAGGGCGGGGACGGTCACGCCTATGTCTTCTTCGGGCTTCGCGCCGACATCGAGGCGGCGGTGGCGTTGGCCGAGATGGTCGACGACGCGGTGCGCACCGAGCTCGGCCGCTACAAGAACTCGGCCGAGTACAAGCGCTTCCGCCACCAGGACCGCCACATCGCCAACTCATCATTCGCGCTCGGCATGGTGGCTTCGATCGGAGATCGGCTGATGGCGATGAAGACGGCGCGCGACCACGCCAAGCGCGGCACCGGGCGCGATCTCGTCGTGCTGAAGCGATCGGTGGTCGAGGCGGAATTCGAGAAGCTGAACCTCGCGACCCAAGAGGTCTCGGGGCCGGGGCGGATGGTGCTGCCGGAAGCCTACGATGCCGGCGACGCGGCCGGGTCGTCCTTCGCCGTCGATCCCGCGATCACCCGACGCGGGTCGCCATCCAGATGACGTGCTTGGCGCCGCCTTTGGCACCTCGCGCACGCGTGCGGATCACCTCGACCTCGAAGCCCGATCGGCGCAGGCGCTGCGTGAACTTCTGGTCCTCGCCTGCCGACCACACCAGCAGCACGCCGCCCGCCTTGAGCGCACGTCGCGCCGCCGCGAGCCCGCCGAGATCATAGAGCCCGTCATTGGCGGCGCGGGTGAGCCCCTCGGGTCCGTTGTCGACGTCGAGCAGGATCGCATCATAGGCATCGGCCTCAGTGCGGATCGCTTCGCCGACATCGCCTTCGACCAAGCTCACGCGGGGATCTTCGAGGCTGTTGCCGGTGAGGGCGGCGAGCGGTCCCTTGTTCCAGGCGATCACCGCCGGCATCAGCTCGGCGACGACGACCCGCGCGTCCTTCTTCAGCGCATCCAGC
>CAZZLX010000177.1:0-7315 GCA_964655235.1 uncultured Rhizobium sp. | reverse complement strand
ACGGATGCTCTTCCAGACCTTCTCAAACGCCTTGGCGTCAGCCTTCTTCATTTCCTTGAGGGAGTCGATGCCTTCGGCACCCTTCTCCATCACCAGTTCAACGAAGCTGTCGCGCGTGCCAGATGTCGGCGGCGGGCCGAGGACGAGGACGCTCCGAAGAACCGCAAGCCCGGCCGCCTCGAGGCGAAGAAGCCGGTGCCGGGCGCTGCCCGCGCGCGGACGGACAACCGTCGCCGCGACGGCGGCAAGCTGACGATCCAGAAGGCGCTGAACGAGGACGAGCGCACGCGCTCGCTGGCCTCGGTACGGCGCCAGCGCGAGAAGATGAAGGCGCACGAAGAGGGCGCCGGCGACCAGAAGATCGTGCGCGACGTCGTCGTGCCCGAGACGATCACGGTGCAGGAGCTCGCCAACCGCATGGCCGAGCGCTCGGGCGACGTGATCAAGGCGCTGATGAAGATGGGCGTGATGGCAACGATCACGCAGTCGATCGACGCGGACACCGCCGAGCTCATCGTCGGCGAGTTCGGCCACAAGGTGAAGCGCGTCGCCGAGAGCGACGTCGAGATCGGCCTCAAGGGCGACGCCGACAGCGCCGAGGCGATGCTGCCGCGTCCGCCGGTCGTGACCATCATGGGCCACGTCGACCACGGCAAGACCTCGCTGCTCGACGCGCTCCGCCACGCGGACGTCGCCGCGCACGAGGCCGGCGGCATCACCCAGCACATCGGCGCCTATGCCGTGACGCTGGAGTCGGGCCAGAAGATCACCTTCATCGACACGCCCGGCCACGAGGCGTTCACGCAGATGCGTGCGCGCGGCGCCAACGTCACCGACATCGTCATCCTGGTGGTGGCGGCCGACGACGGCGTCATGCCGCAGACGATCGAGGCGATCAACCACGCCAAGGCGGCGAACGTGCCGATCCTCGTCGCGATCAACAAGATCGACAAGCCGGGCGTCGACTCTCGCCGGGTGAAGACCGACTTGCTCTCCCACAACCTCGTCACCGAGGACATGGGCGGCGACATCCAGGCGGTCGAGGTGTCGGCCAAGACGGGCCAGGGTCTCGACAAGCTGGTCGAAGCCATCCTGCTCCAGGCCGAGGTCTCCGATCTCCGCTCCAATCCGGACCGTGCCGCCGAAGGCGCGATCATCGAGGCGAAGGTCGAGCGTGGCCGCGGCTCGGTTGCCACCGTGCTGATCCAGCGCGGCACGCTGTATGTCGGCGACCTGTTCGTCGCCGGCTCCGAATGGGGCCGCGTGCGCGCGCTGATCGACGACAAGGGCCAGCAGATCGAGCAGGCCGGTCCCTCGACGCCAGTCGAGGTGCTGGGTCTCAACGGCACGCCGCAGGCCGGCGACGACTTCTCGGTCGTCGACTCGGAATCGCGCGCCCGCGACATCACCTCGTACCGCCAGTCGAAGCAGCGCGACGCTGCCGCGACCGCCGCTGCGCGCGGCTCGGTCGAGCAGATGATGGCGAAGGCGCAGGCCGGCGCGGCCAAGTCCTTCACCGTCGTGCTCAAGTCCGACGTGCAGGGCTCGCTGGAAGCGATCAAGGCCTCGCTCGAGAAGCTGTCGGTTCCCGAGGCGGAGGCGCGCATCCTCCACGCCGCGGTCGGCGGCATCAACGAGTCCGACGTGACGCTGGCCAAGGCGGCCGGCGCCAAGATCATCGGCTTCAACGTCCGCGCCAACCCGCAGGCGCGCGAGATGGCGAAGCGCGACGGCGTGTCGATCACCTACTACTCGATCATCTACAACGTGATCGACGACGCGAAGGCCGCGCTCTCGGGCATGCTGGCGCCGACGCTGCGCGAGAACTTCCTCGGCAACGCCTCGATCCGCCAGATCTTCAACATCACCAAGACCGGCAAGGTCGCCGGCTGCATGGTGACGGAAGGCATCGTGAAGCGCGGCGCCAAGGTCCGCCTGCTTCGCGACAACGTCGTGATCCACGAAGGCACGCTGAAGACGCTGCGCCGCTTCAAGGACGAGGTCCGCGAAGTGCGCGAGGGCTTCGAATGCGGCATGGCCTTCGAGAACTACGACAACATCCAAGTCGGCGACGTGATCGAGTGCTTCGAGATCGAGGCGATCGCGCGGACCTTGTAGGCGATGGCGTCGCGCAAGGAACCGAGACGGCCGAGCCAGCGCCCGCTCCGCGTGGGCGAGGAGCTGCGGCACGCCTTCGTTCAGCTCTTGGCGTCGGGCGAGATCCACGATCCGGATCTCGCCGGAGCCATGGTGACGGTGACCGAGGTCCGGATGAGCCCGGACTTAAGGAACGCCAACATCTTCTTCACGCCCTTGGGCGGCGAGGGCGGCCCGGCGATCCTGAAGGCGTTGAAGCGCGCCGCACCGTTCATCCGCCGCCGCCTCGCCGAGACCATTCAGCTCCGCGTCGCCCCCCAGCTCTGGTTCGAGCTCGACACTTCGTTCGAGACGGCGGGCCGAATCGAGACCGTGCTCAAGGACCCGCAGGTCCGTCGCGACCTCGACTGAGCAGGCATGTCTCGTCGCAAGGGCCAGAAGGTCGACGGCTGGGTGATCGTCGACAAGCCGTCGGGGCCGACCTCGACCCAGGTCGTCGGCAAGGTCCGGCGCTTGTTCGATGCCAACAAGGCGGGCCATGGCGGCACGCTCGATCCGCTGGCGACCGGCATCCTGCCGATCGCGCTGGGGGAGGCGACCAAGACCGTTCCTTACGTGATGGACGGCCGGAAGACCTATCGCTTCACCATTCGCTGGGGCGAGGCCCGCAATACCGACGATGCCGAGGGCGAGGTCACCGGCACCTCCGATGCGCGTCCGACCGAGGCGGAGATCAACCGGGTTCTGCCCCGCTTCGTGGGATTGATCTCCCAGGTGCCGCCCGCATTCTCGGCGATCAAGGTCCAGGGCGAGCGCGCCTACGACCTGGCGCGAGAGGGGGAGACGGTCGAACTCGCCCCCCGTCAGATCCAGGTCGACGCCTTCAGGTTGGCCTCGATCGACGGGCCGGACCACGCCTCTTTCGACGTCGAGAGCGGCAAGGGCGCCTATATGCGGGCGCTCGCCCGGGACCTCGCGCTAGCCCTGGGCACCTTGGGACATCTCTCTGCGCTAAGACGCCTCAGGGTGGGGCCATTCGACGAAAGCACGGCTATTTCGCTGGATTCCCTGGTGGAACTCGGTAATAGTCCGGCCGCTTTTCGGCACCTCTTGCCGGTCGAGACCGCGCTGGACGACATCCCGGCCCTGGCCCTGACCGGCGACGAGGCGAACCGCCTCCGCTCGGGGCAGGCCGTACCTCTCTTCCGCAAGTCCGATCTCGATCGGCTCTCGGATCTGGAAGACGGCGACATCGTTCTCGCCAAGGCCGCCGGCACGGCGGTGGCGATCGCGAGGCTCGAGCAGGGGATGCTCGCCCCCGTCCGGGTGCTTCACCTCTAGGTCAAGGAGACCCCCGATGTCGATTACGCTCGAGCGCAAGGCTGCGCTCATCGCCGAGCACCGTATCAACGCCACCGATACCGGCTCGCCCGAAGTCCAGATCGCGGTCCTGACGGAGCGCATCAAGAACCTCACCGAGCATCTCGGTACCCACGGCAAGGATCTGCACTCGCGCCGCGGCCTGCTGATGATGGTCGGCCAGCGCCGTCGTCAGCTCGACTATCTCAAGAAGACCGAGATGAAGCGCTACGAGGCGATCGTCGAGAAGCTCGGCCTCCGCCGCTAGTCCCGTCGTTGCCTGAAAGGCTGGGCGACCGCCCCTCCCGTGAGAGGGCGCGGTCGCTTGTCCGTGCGCGTTCGACCTGATACCTCGAAACAAGGGGGTGGGATGCGACGCGCATTGACTCATCGGGCGACCGGGGTCGCCGCTTGATCGAGGAGGCTCTCGCCGGCTGGCCGGTGGAGCTGCCCCGGGACTGCGCCGACTCCTCGTCTATTGGAACGACAGGCGCGGCGAGCGGGCTTACCCGTCCCGCGCCGACATCGATCCAATCGCGCTCAAGGATCTGCTGCCCCACGTTCTCCTGCTCGACGCCTGCCCGGACGAGGACATGGCGCGCTTCCGCCTGGCGGGAGAGGCGGTCAACACCTTCTACGGCTTCAACGTCCGCGGCATGACGTGGGGCGACGTGCGCGCCCGGATCCTGCGCGAGGGCGGGACCTTCAAGGCGGCGACGGTCAATATCCAGTACTGACGTGTCGCCGAAGGCGGCGTCGGCGCCTATCGCCAGGGCATCTCGATCCGCAAGGGAGCGTCGCACCTCTACTACGCGCGCATCCTTCTGCCGCTTTCCGACGACGGCCTTCACGTCGATGCGATGATCGGCGCCTCGTACTCGAACCAGGACAAGCGTAACCTCCTGGGCCAGCTTCCCGACGTCGAGTTCCTGTTCTCGCTGGACGGATTCGCGCCGCTCGATCCGGGTCCCTCGTCCTAGGATCCGTTCGGGCCTAGTCGCGGACGAGCGCCGCGAAAGCCTCCAGGATCGGCCGCTGTCCTTTCGCGATCTTCACGCGCGCTTCGTCGAGTGGGAACCACGCGGCGCGATCGACTTCGGGAAACTCACGCATCCAGCCGGACTTCGGCGGCCATTCGAGCGTGAAACTGTTGCTCTGGATGCGCGCCGCATCGAAGTCCCCTTCGAGCGCGAAGGCGGTGACGACCTTGCCGCTCGGCTGCTTGAATGCGCCGAGTGGGATGAAGCTTCCGTCCACCGCGGTGCCGGTCTCCTCTTCGAACTCGCGCTTCGCGGCTTCGAGCGGATCCTCGCTCTCTTCGTGGAGCCCCTTGGGGATCGACCAGGCGCCGTCGTCCTTGTTCTTCCAGTAAGGGCCGCCCGGGTGCACGAGAAGGACTTCCCGTGCGCCCGGTTTGCCGCGATGCATCAGGATGCCGGCGCTCAGCTGAGGCATGCCCCATCATAAGGCCGCCGAGGCGTTCGCGATCCGCTACCCCTCCTGTCGGGCTCGCTTCTCCTTCATGATGCGGCGGGTCATCTTCCCGAACGCACGGCTGCGCGCATGCCGCTCGTGCAGGCTCTCGCTGTTGTGAACCTCCTCGGCCGCGAGCTTCCGCCAGCGCCGGTAGCTCGCGGCCTCGATCGTGCCCGTCTCGATCGCCGCACGGACGGCGCAGCCGGGCTCGGTCTCGTGGCGGCAGTCGCCGAAGCGGCAGGCCCGGGCGACCTCGACGATGTCGGCAAAGACATCGTCGATCCCCGCGCGCACGTCGGCCAGCTGCAGCTCGCGCATGCCGGGCGTATCGACGAGCCAGCCGCCCGCCGGCAGGCGATGCATCGCGCGCCTGGTCGTCGTGTGAAGGCCGCGGTCGTCATGCGCGCGTGCCGCTTGCGTCTCGATCGAGCCGCCGGTCAGGGTGCTGACCAGGGTCGACTTGCCGACGCCCGAAGATCCCACCAGGGCCACCGTCTGGCCCTTGCCGCACCAGGGCGCCAGGCGCGCGACGCTACCGGGATCCCGGCCGTCGAGGATCTCGACCAGCAGCCCGGGCGACAGCCGCGACGCCTCCCGGACGAAGTGCGACGGATCGTCGACGAGGTCGGCCTTGGTCAGCACTATCACCGGCATCACGTCCGCCTCGCTCGCCAGCGCCAGGTATCGCTCGATGCGTGCCGGATTGAAGTCCTGGTTGCAGGAGGAGACGACGAACAGCGTATCGACGTTGGCGGCAATCAGCTGCACGCGTCGTGCGGTGCCGGCAGCGCGGCGCTTGAAGACGCTGCGGCGCTCCAGGATGCGCCGTACGCGTTGCGCCTCGTGGTCGAGCAGCAGCCAGTCGCCGACCGTGGCGGCGGACTCTTCGTCCTCCCCAGCGATGGGAAGCACCGATGCGTCGATGCCCGGCGCCATCACATGGTTGCGGTCGCGATGGATCGCGATCGCCCGCACGGGAAGCAAGGTGCCTTGCTCGTCGGGGCGGAGCTGGGACGCGAAAAACGAGGACCAGCCGAAATCGGCCGGATCCGAACTCTCTGATGTCATGACTCTCTCGGATGCAGAAGACGCGGAGGGTCGCCGCTGCCCGTGAGGCAGGAGCACCCGGCTCTGGCTGATGCGAGAGAGAAGCGGAGACGACGAGTGAGTGCTTACGCACTCGTCAGGACAACGCTAGCTGGCTCGCCCAGCGAGGGAAGCGGAGACAGTCATCTTGTGGTTCCTTCCCGTTGGTTGTCGGTCGCGGCGAGCATAGCGGCAGATGCCGCGGATTCAATCCTTACGAGCCGAGCGCCGACTTGACGTCGGTATGGACGAAGTTCGCCCCCTTGAACAGCAGAGGTTCCTGCAGTTCCTTCGCCAATGCATAGGCGAAGCAGTCGCCGTAGTTGAGCTGCGCCTGATGTCCGCTGCCCTTGCCGAAGTCACGATAAGCCGCGCGCGCCAAGAGCGCCTGGGAGGGGGTTACGGGCTCGATCGTGATCTCGGCTTCCGAGATGAGTTCGTCGAGGCGCCTGCTCAACACAGGGTCTCGGTTGCTGTCGACGACGATCGCCGCTTCGATGAAAGTCCCTGCGGATACCCGTCGGTGGCTCGCCAGTTCCATCGCTTCCGAGAACACGCGGGCATCGGTTTCCCGACGCAGGATCGCCATCAAAGCCGACGTGTCGATGATCACTTGGGGACGCCCAACTCGTCGTAGAGCAGGTCGCCATGATCAACGGATCTAAACGGCTCCTTGAAGCGAGGGCCGGTATCGGCAGCAATCTCCATCAACCTGTCCGCAAGGCTGTGGCCTTTCTCCCGCCTGACCCGGACGAGCCGCTCGCGTATAGCCTGGGTGATCGCGGCGCTCATGCTTTCGCCCGTCAGCTCGGCAAGCTCCTGGGCGAGCTTGTGGGTTTCCGGACTCTTGATGTTGAGGCTCATATGAAGTCTACCTTTCTACCTCGATATAGGTAGAATTCTACCAGCGGTCAACGCGGCCCTCGGTTTGACGCACCGCGAAAACCGTGTCATGAACCGCGCCGGAGTAAGGCAGACGAGGAAAAGCGAAGGGGGCCGCGCCCCTCGGACGTGCGCCGGGATCCTTAAGGATAGGACCCATTCAGCGCACGCCGCCTGACGGTGGATCCCGATGGTCCGCCGCGCCCAATGGGCTAAGCCGCGTCAACTGACGCATGGCGCCCGGGCGACCAGTGATTGAAGCGGCCCTGTTGGAAGGAAAACCAAAAACATGTTCAAGCAATTCAGGAAAGAGCTCCTCTGGGGCGGCCGGAAGCTCGTGCTCGAGACCGGCAAGATCGCGCGCCAAGCCGACGGCGCGGTGATGGTCACCTACGGCGAGACCGTGGTTCTCGCC
>CAZZLX010000176.1:0-7319 GCA_964655235.1 uncultured Rhizobium sp. | reverse complement strand
ACCTCGGCCTCGATGTCGATCGGACCGCCGCCGAACTTCGGATCGGTCTTGCCGCCGAGCTTCACCTTCACCGTGTTGCCGACGCCGGCCTTGATGCCCTGCTGCACCGCCTCCGGATCGCAGATCGCGTGGAAGCCGACGTTCTTGCACCCGGCGTCGATCAGGCCCTTCAGCACCGCGGTCGAGTCGCCGTAGCCGCCGCCGCCCGGATTGTCGGTGTAGTCGGCGATGACCAGCGGCTTCTTCGAGCCTTCGCCGGCCTTGGCCATCTGCACGACCTTGGCGACCGGCAGCAGCTCGATGCCGACGTAGTCGCGCTGCTCCCAGGCGTAGTCCATGAAGTCTTCGGCGATCTTCTGGCCTTCCGGATCGTTGCCGTCGACGGTGACGGTCACGGTGGGACCGACGTCGCGGATGTCGGAATGCGAGAAGCCTGAGCAGATCGAGATCAGGTGGATCTTGCCCTTGGCCTCGATCGCGTCCGCGCGGTCGAGCAGAACGCGCATCGGGCCCTTCTGGGTGCGGCCCATGTCGAGGCCGTACATCATCGGCCGGGTGGCGATGAAGGTCTTCGGCTTCGCCTTGCCCTCGAAGGTCTTCTGCAGGAGCTCGCAGGCCTGCCACGAACGCTCGTAGGCGTCGATGTGCGGATATGTCCGGAACGCGATCAGCGCGTTCGCGAGATCCGCCATCTGCTGCGTCACGTTCGCATGCAGGTCGAGCGTGACCATGATCGGGATGTCCATCCCGACCTTGGCGCGGATGCGCCGGAGCAGCTCGCCCTCGCCGTCCTCGTGGGAGTCGACGACCATGGCGCCGTGCAGGTGCAGCACCATGCCGTCGACCTTGGGCCCGTCGAGCGCCTTCAGGATCATGTCGCAGATGGCGTCGAAGGCCTTGTCGGTGACGAGGCCCGACGGGTTGGCGGAGGCGCTGATCGGGTGCGTCAGGGTCCAGCCGTATTTGTCGGCCGCCTCGAACATCGCGCCCATCGCCGACTTCGTGCCCTTGTAGACCTCGGGGATCTCGTTCTCGCGATAGAAGGCGCGCTTCTGGAAGGATTCGAGTGGCGTCGGCACCTTCGAGAAGGTGTTGGTCTCGTGCATGAAGTAGGCGGTGAGAACGCGCTTGGTCATCTCTGAGGTCTCCGGGGCTCGGCGGGCTCCCGGTGTGGTATCCTCGCGGGCGTTGGACCGCAAGCGGATCGATGGCGGTCCGGGCCAGATCTGGAGACGGGCGCGTGATCGGCGAAGTGACCGAGGATCAGAGCGAAAGCCTCGGTTTCCTGGCGCTCCCGGCCGCCTACGGATCGGACGGGCCGGTTACCCGCATCGACACCCATGCGAGCCACGTGTTCCTGGCTGGCGACCGCGTCTACAAGATGAAGCGGGCGCTTCGCTATCCCTATCTCGACTACGGCACGATCGAGCGTCGGCGATGGGCCTGCGAGCGCGAGGTCTCGCTCAACCGACGGACCGCGCCGGCACTCTACCTCGGCCTCGTCGCGCTGCGCCGGGACGCCGGCGGCCGGCTTCATCTCGACCGGCAGGGGAGCGGCGAGGGCACGGCCGTCGAGTGGCTGGTCGTCATGCGGCGGTTCGGTGCCGACGCGCTGCTGGACCACCGCGCCTCGCGCGGCCTGCTTCCGCCCGACCTGATGCGCCGCGCGGCTTCGGCGATCGCCGCCTTCCATCGCGGCGCCGAGATCTGCCCCGAGGGGGCCGACAGCGCCGTCATGGGGGCAGTCATCGAGGAGAACTTCGAGGAGCTTCGCGCAGATCCCGCGCTCTTCGACGCGGTACTGGTCGCTGAGATCGAGACGCGAAGCCGGCAGGCATTCGCCGGCGTCGCTCCCTTGCTTGACCGCCGCCGCGCCGAGGGAATGGTCCGCCAGTGTCACGGCGACCTGCATCTCCGCAACATCTGCGTCGTCGACGGCGAGCCGATGCTGTTCGACTGCATCGAGTTCAACGACGACTTCGCGCGCATCGACGTGCTCTACGATCTCGCCTTCCTGCTCATGGATCTTGTCCACCGCGCGCATGTCGATCTCGCGAACATCGCCGCGAACGAATACGCGAAGGACGGCGGCGCGCTCGATGGTCTGGCCACGCTGCCCCTGTTCATGGCGACGCGGGCGATTATTCGGGCCAAGGTCGCCGGCTCCGCGGTTTCGCTCGGCGGCAAACCGAACGCCGCCGTCCTCGGCGAGATCGCCAACTATCTCGATCTAGCGCGCCGCTGCCTGACGCCGTCTCCCGGCCTGCTCGTCGCGGTCGGCGGCCTGCCGGGCACCGGCAAGACGACGGTGGCGCGCTCGGTCGCTCCCTCTCTCGGCGGCGTGGTCGGCGCCTTCCACTGGCGGAGCGACGTGATCCGCAAGCAGCTGGCCCAGGTCGACGAGCTGACGCGGCTGCCGCCGGCCACCTACACGCGCGAAGCCAGCGATCGCGTCTACGACGAGATGATGCGGCGCGCGCGCGAGACCCTGGCCGCCGGCCACCCGGTGATCCTCGATGCGACCTTCACCGCGCCGGAGGAACGCGCTGCCGTCGAGGCTCTGGCGAAGACGGCAGGCGTCGCGTTCGCTGGCTTCTGGCTGGAGGCACCCGATGCCGAGCTCCGGCGCCGCCTGAGCGGTCGCGTCGGCGACGCCTCCGACGCGACGCCCGCCGTGCTCGACAGGATGCAGGGCTACGCCTTGGGCGAGATCGGCTGGCACCGCCTTGATGCGGCGGACCGAGATCCGACCCGCCGACTTCTCGAGAATCTGAAGCCGATGCTCGGCTGAGGTCGCTCAGGCGGTTTCCTGGTCGGCGCTCGAGGCCTGGTTGTCGCGGCGCCGTTCGTGGGCTATGCGCCGGATCTCCGTCTCGAGATCTGGCGCGCCTGAGACGAGCTGGCGGAAGTCGGCGGCACCGAGATGCAGCAGCTCGCAGGCGGTCACGGCGCGCACCGTGGTCGAGCGCTTGCCGCCTTCGAGCAGCGCCATCTCGCCGAAGAAGTCGCCGCCGGTCAGCGTCACCGGGTGCCCCGGGACCTCGACCGCGATCTCTCCGGTGACGACGAAGTACATGCCGTCCGCGTCCTCGTTGCGCTTGACGACCGCGGCACCCGCTTCCACCCGAAGCGGCCGCAGCACCAGGGCTACGCTCGCGATCCGGGCCGCGGTGAGCCGGCGGAACAGCGGCACCTTGGCGACCAGCTGCCAGGTGACGATGAAATCGCGGCGGCGCAGCTCCTCGATGAACCCCGAAGCGATGATACCGGCGGGCATGGCGAAGCTGAGGATGCCGAGCACGGCGCCGAGCGCCCCGGTCGCGCGGCCGAGCGGCGTGATCGGCGCGATGTCGCCGTACCCGACCGTGGCCAGGGTGACGATGCCCCAGTAGAAGGCCGCCGGGATGCTGCCGAATTTGTCCGGCTGCGCCTCGCGCTCGGCGACGTAGGCCATGGTCGAGATCAGCAGCAGGATGACCGCGATGACGCAGAAGGTGGCGAGCAGCGGGCGGCGCTCCGAGCGGATCACGGAGAAGATCGTGTCGAAGGCGCCGGTGAAGCGCAGCAGCTTGAACAGCCGCAGCACACGCAGGACCAGCGTGAATTCCCAGGCTGCCCCGGTGAACAGCTCGACATAGCTCGGCAGCACCGCGATCAGGTCGATGAGGGCGAGCGGTGTCGCGAGATACTTGAGGCGCCAGGTCAGGCGGTTGACGCCATGCGCGTGCGGATCCTCGACCGAGACCCAGGCTCTGACCAGGTACTCGACCGTGAAGATGCCGACGGCGGCCCACTCGATGATCCGGAAGGCCAGCAGCCACTCCGCGCTGGTGCCCGGCACCGTCGCCATCGCGGTCGCGAAGATGTTGACCAGGATGACGACAACGAGCGCGATGTCGAACACCCGGCCGGGCGGATAGCCCTGATAGCCGGTCTCGACGATCGCATAGAGCGTACGCCGCAGATCCCCCATAGAGGCCAGTCTAGCGCTTCGTTCAGCTTTTGAAGATGAAGAACGTCGCGGCGACCAGGCAGCCGAACCCGGCCAGGTGGTTCCACTTGATGCCTTCGCCGAGATAGGCGATCGAGAACGCGGCGAAGACCAGGAGAGTGATCACCTCCTGGATGGTCTTGAGTTCGACCGCGTTGAAGGTGCCGTAGCCCCAGCGGTTCGCCGGCACCTGCAGGCAGTACTCGAAGAAGGCGATGCCCCAGCTCGCCAGGATCACGATCCAGAGCGGGCGGTCGGTGAACTTGAGATGCCCATACCAGGCGAAGGTCATGAAGACGTTGGAGGCGACCAGCAGGCCGATCGTGGTGAGCCCGGTTGCCGAGAGGAACGCGCTCATCGGGCAGTCTCCCTGGACGCGAGCTCCGCGAGTCCGGCGCCGTCGAGCCGGTACGGCAGCCACTCGTCCATGTGGCGGAAGCCCAGGTGGTGATAGAACTCGCGCGTCGGGTTCCAGTTGAGGACCCAGAAGTCGAAGCGTTTGCAGCCGCGCTCGATCGCGATTTCGGCGAGCCGCTGCATGAGGGCAAGGCCGAGTCCCTGGCCGCGGGCGCTCTCGCGCACGAACAGGTCTTCCAGGTAGATCCCGGATCGCCCTTCCCAGGTCGAGTAGTTGTGGAAGAAGAGGGCGAGGCCGTCGGTGCGGCCGTCCTTGCCGGCGAGCAGCGCCTCGAAGCGCGGCCGCTCGCCGAAGCCATCGCGCAGCACGTCGGCTTCCGTGATCTTGACCGAGCTCGCCGGCTCCTTCTCGTAGGCGGCGAGTTCCCGGATCAGCTGGACGATGACGGACGCATCGGCAGGCGTCGCCGAGCGAACGAGGGAGGAAGGCATGCGGGCTCCGGCTGGAAGGACCGGTGCATACAGCCTCGGTCCGTGGCCGGTGGCAAGACGATCAGCCGAAGTCGGCGATCTCCGGGCAGCGCTTGATCAGCTTCTGCAAGGTGCCGCGGGCGGCGGCGACCTGGGCCTCGAGCTCAGGCGGGCGGGTCGTCACCTGCTCGGCCAGACGATCGAGCTGGCGAAGGTCGCGCTCGAACATGACCGCGCCGAACAGCGGCAGGGTCTTCTCGTTCTCGAGGCGGGCGACATGGGCGGTCTCGTAGCTGAGCGCGCGCATCAGCAGCTTCTGTGCAATGCCGCCGACGATCTCGCGCACGAAGGTGCCGCCCTCGCGGGTCTTGGAGAGCGCGCTGTCGAGGACCACCATGAGCGACTGGAATTCGACCACTTGGTCGCGGACCCGGCTCAGCTGGAACTCGTCCGGCGTTCCGCCGTCGCGGTCGATCCGGGCCATTTCCTCGCGGATGTCATTGGCGAGCCCCTGCAGCGCCTCGAACAAGGTCGCCGACGTCAGCTCGATCCGATCCGTGCTCGCCGCCATTCTGGGGCTCCCTGCACTTCGAGGAAACATCTAATCAAAAAATCATAAAATTCCTACTAAATTCTAAATCAACGCTGACAAAATATTTAACATATTGATATTGCTGAAAATTATAATCGTTTTGACCCGTTTCCGTGGCTGGTCGACGGCCTGCCGGTCCAGCCCGCGCGCCGTTCCGTTTAACTTTGGAAGGGCGGGCCTGTTCCCGGAATCGGGGTAGGCTCGCCGATAGCAAAAAAGGGCGAGCCATGTGGATCTACGCACGTTCGGAGGGCATCCGCGCCGGCATCGGCTTCGGCACGGCGCTGGCCATCGCGATCTCCTACACGCACAACCAGTCGATCGGCTGGGCGATCCTTCACGGCATCCTTTCCTGGCTCTACGTGCTGTACGCCGCGCTGTTCCTCTGAGCGCCCGCCGATGAACGGAGAGACCGCGACCGACGGCGCCGCCGCGCGCCGCCGCTGGGCCTACACGCTGCTGCTGACGGCGCCGGCGATGTTCGCCGGCAATCAGGTGACCGCCCGCGCGCTCGAGGGCACGATCCCGGCCAACGGCGTCGCCTTCTGGCGATGGGCGGTGGCGTCCGCGATCATGGCGGCGCTGACCTGGCGCGATCTCTGGGCCGGGCGGCGCGCGATCCTCGACGAACTGCCGGTCCTGCTTCTGCTCGGCTTCCTCGGGATGGTCGTCTGCGGGCCGCCGATCTACATCGCCGGCGCCACCACCTCGGCCACCAACATCGCGCTGATCTATGCGGCCTCGCCGATCCTGATCGTGCTGGCGTCGGCGGCGTGGTTCGGCGAGCGGCTGACCTGGAAGCGCGGTCTCGGCATCGCGCTCGCGGTCGCGGGCCTGCTCATCGTCATCGCCAAGGGTGATCCCGGCGTCTTCGCCAGGCTCAGCTTCGTGCCGGGCGACCTCTGGGTCGTGCTGGCGATGACCGCGTGGTCGATCTACGTGATGATCCTTCAGCACCGGCCGAGCCGGCTCGCCGCGACGACGCGCTTCACCGCGATCGCGATCCTCGGCACGCTGCTGCTGGCGCCGCTCTATGCGTGGGAGACCGCCGGCGGCCATCCGGTCGTCTTCGACACGCGCTCGATCGCGGCGATCCTGTTCCTGGGCTTGGTCCCGGGCGTCGGCGCCTACCAGGCCTACGGCTATGCGCAGCGCTACCTCGGGCCCGGCCCGACCAGCCTCGGCATGTATCTGGGACCGATCTACGTCGCGCTGATCGCCTATCTCGCGATCGGCGAGCCGGTCCGCTCGTATCACCTCGTCGGCGGCGCGCTGATCCTGGTCGGCCTCTGGCGCGCCGTCGGTTCTCCTTCCCGTCGATAGAGAGAGTCCCCATGACCCGCTTCACGCTCGGCGACACGCCGGCACACCGCCTGTGGCAGGCGCTTCGCGACGGCCAGGTCTCGCCGCTTGCGCTCTGGCGCGAGTCCGCCGAACGCCATGCGCGCACCGGAGAGAAGCTCAACGCCTACAAGCACTGGATGCCCGAGGCTGCCGAGGCGCAGGCGCGCGCCGCCGAGGCCGCCTTCGCTGTCGGCGTGGATACCGGACCGATGCAGGGCCTGCCGATCTCGATCAAGGACGTCTACGGCATCAGGGGCACGCCGACCTATGCCGGCACGGCGCGGCGGCTTCCTCCGAAATACGAGGAGGAGGGACATATAGTCTCGACGCTGCGTCGCCAGCTCGCGGTGTTCCCGGGCAAGACCCACACGGTGCCCTTCGCCTTCGGCGGCATCGGCGGCAACGCGCACTGGGGCGCGCCGTGGAATCCATGGGACGCAGCCCATCATCGCGGCACCGGCGGCTCGTCGTCGGGTGCCGGCGGCAGCCTGTGGGAGGGCTCGGCGGCGGTCACGATCGGCAGCGACGCCGGCGGCTCGATCCGCATGCCGGCCTCGCTTGCCG
>CAZZLX010000175.1:0-7360 GCA_964655235.1 uncultured Rhizobium sp. | reverse complement strand
AGGATGCGCGGCGGCCAGAGCGACACCTCGGTCGGCGGCTTGAACGAGGTGAAGCACATCCAGACGATCGGCAGCACCATGACCAGCGCGCCGCTCAGGTGGGTGGCGTGGACGAGGACGTTGACCAGCGTGCCGGCGAGAGAGCGGTTCTCAACCATCCTGTCCCTCCTTGTTCCGGCCGAAGCGGAACTGAAACAGAGTCAGCCCGAGAACGATCAGCGTCAGGCTCACGGCTTCGGCCGAGGCGTAGCCGAAGCGGAAATAGGTGAAGGCGTTCTGGTAGATGTCGAAGACCAGCACGCGGACGGCTTGGCCGGGCGCCGACTGCGATCCCAGCGTCATCACGTAGATCTGGGTGAAGACGTTGAAGGCGAAGATGCTCGAGGTCACGATGACGTAGAGCAGGATCGGCTTCAGCAGCGGCAGCGTCACCTCGCGGTAACGCTGCCAGCCGTTGGCGCCGTCGATGGCGGCGGCCTCCAGGTACGTGGACGAGATGTTCCGGATGCCGACCAGCAGCAGGATCATGTTGTAGCCGAGGCCCTTCCAGACCCCCATGGCGATCAGCGCCCAGAGGGCGATGTCGGGGTCTGTCAGCCAGGCGACCGGCGGGATCCCGACCAGCGACAGCAGGTAGTTCAGGATCCCGTAGTTGTAGTCGTAGATCCACTTCCACGCGATCGACACCGGCACCAGCGGCGTGATGAAGGGCAGGAAATAGATCGTCTGATAGACGGCCGAGAGCTTGCTCTTGCGGGCGAGGAACACGGCCAGCGGGACGGCGAGCAAGGTGCTCAGCGTCACCACCGAGAAGGCGTAGATCGTCGTGTTCTTGAGCGCGAGCCAGAAGTTCTCGTCGCCCATCAGCTCGATGTAGTTGTCGAGGCCGATGAACGGCTTGATCGGGTCGATCAGCCCCCATTTGTGGAAGCTGAGCAGGAAGCTCTCGAAGATCGGCACCATTCGGACGTAGCCGAACAGCAGCAGCACGGGCGCCAGCACGATGTAGCAGAAGAGAACGAGCCGCCAGTTGCCGCGCGAGAAGTTCTCGTTCGACCACGAGCGGACGGCGTTCGCGAGACGCCCGGTCATTTAAGGATTCCTTGGGGACGGAGCGGAGCGACCGCCATGGACGCCTTTCGCGTCCATGGCGGTGCCCGGTCGATCAGGCGGCTTCGTAGAGGCCGGCCTGCTTCAGGATGTTGTCGGCGATCGTGGCGAGGGACTTCACCGCCTCGGCGACCTTGGCCGGGTTGCCGTTGAGCGCCGGGTCGATGTACATGCCCGGCAGCTTGTCGGCGATGCGGGTCTGGATCTCTTCCCAGGGGCCCATGATCGGATCGGCGAACGGGATGACGTCCTTCGGCGGATTGACGAACACCTCGAACTGCGGCGTCTCCTTGAGCAGCGGGCCCCAGTCGATGCCTTCGCGGCGCGAGCCCCAGCCGGTCATCTCAGTGATCTTCACCGCGTTCTCCGGCCGGCTGAGGAACTGCAGGAAGTCCCACGACGGGTCCTTCTGCTTGCTCTTGCCGTTCACGTAGATGCCCCAGGGCTGGACGATGCCCTTGTAGGGACCCGACGCGTCCCAGCGCGGGATCGGGGCCACGCCGTAGTCGAGGCTCGGGTTCTTCTTCTTGATCTCGCCGATCACCCAGGCCTCGCGGAACAGCATGGCAGCCTGGCCGGTCGCGAAGGCCTCCGCGTCGTGCGGGATCTTCGGATCGTCGACCTTATCCTTCTGGACGACGTCCACGTAGAACTGCAGCGCGCGGCGGCCGGCTTCGTTGTCGAAGCCATTGTGCCACTTGCCGTTGGCCTTCTGGACGAGCAGCGAGCCGCCCGCCGGCTCCAGCACGAAGCGGAACTTCTCGGTGATGCCGCTGCCCTGGCCGGAGAGGCGCATGCTGATGCCGGCGCGGGTCATCTTGCCGGTGGCATCGAACTTGGTCAGTTTCTTGGCTGAGTCCATGAGCTCGCCGAAGGTCGTCGGCGGGCCGGAGATGCCGGCCTCCTTGAACATGGCCTTGTTCCAGTACATCGCCGCACGGCCTTCGAGCACCGGCAGGCCGTACGTCTTGCCTTCCTTGGTGAACCAGTCGACGGTGAACTTGTTCCAGGCGCCGCTCTTCAGCAGCGCCTCGACCGGCGCCGGATTCGGATCGATCAGCTTCGCCTGAATGAACTTGATCGCGATCGAGCTCGACACGTCGAAGATGTCGGGACCGGTGCCGGTCGGGATCGCGGCCGACAGCTTCTGCTCCATCTCGCGCAGCGAGCTCGAGAGCAGGGTCACGGACACGTCCGGCTTGGTCTTCGCGTAGTTGTCGGCGATCGCCTTGTAGAACGGCACCAGCTCGGGATAGCCGGTCCAGATCGTCAGGTTGGTCGCGGCGCGTGCCTTCTTCGAGAAGGCGATACCGCCGGCCGCGGCGATGCCCGCACCGGCGGCGACCTTCATGGCCGACCGGAGATCGACACCGACGCTCCTGGACTTATCAGTCCTCATGACCATCACTCCCTAGTTGTGGATGCAAGGATCGTAGACCCGAATTTCGCCCGCGGGCAACCGGGACCGCTCAGGAGGCGGACCCGTCGGAAATCTCGGGGATCTGGAGGCCGAGCACGTGGTCGATGGCCCCGTCGGGCCCGGCCAGAGGCAGCACAAGGGATTCTATCGTCGTGTCGTGGTCGAGCAGGCGACGGAGCGCGAGCCGACGGTGCGGCTTGGCGGTGGCGACGACGGCGGTGAGATTGGCGAGGATGCCCTTGCGCACGACCGGATCGGGATGCTCGTCGACGTACTTGCCGGTGAGGTCGAGGCCGAAACGGCGAACGAGCTTCGGTCCGGATATCAGGTATTGGAACCTGAGCGGATGGCGCTCGACCTTGTAGAGGAAGAGCCAGTCCATAAGTTGACCGAGCTTGGCCGGGTCGACGAAGTCCTTGGAGGGAGGCCGTCCTTCGACCGCCGCCTCGGACCAAAGCGCGAAGACTTGGCGAAGCCTCGCGTCGCTGATCGGGCCGGGATCCTCGACCGGTGTCCAGTAGAGCGTGCCGGTCATCCGCGCGCACCCGGGGAGACGGTGTCGTTCGGCATCTCGTAGATCTGCAGTGCCAGCAGATGGTCGACGACACCGGTGGCGCTGCCGAGCGGCAGGACGACCGCCTCGGTCGTCATCTCCTGGTCGAGCATGACGCGCTTCGATTCGCCGCGATGCGGACGTCCGGTCGTCGCGACCGCGGTCAGCAGACCGCCGATCGCCTCCCGCGCCTCCTCGATCGGGTGATCGTGGACATACTTGCCGGTTAGGTCGAAGCCGATCCGCCGCGCGATCTTCGGGCCGTAGACCAGATACCGGAAGCGCAGCGGCTCGCGCTCGACCCGGTAGAGGAACAGCCAGCCCATCAGGTCACCGAGCCTCCGCGGGTCGACGAAGTCCTGTCCCGGCAACCGGCCGTTGGCGGCGGCAGCGGTCCACTGCGCCAGCAGCATCCTAAGCCGGATGTCGTTCAGCTGGTTCGGATCGTCGATCGGTGCGTAGGCGCTGATGCTCATGACGTCGGTCGTACGGCTCTAGGCGTCGCTGCCTGGGTCCAGGATCTGCAAGGCCAGCACATGATCGATGATCCCGCCCGCGCCCGCCAGAGGCACGATCACAGCCTCGGTGGTCATGTCTCGGTCGAGGAGGCGGCGACGCGAGACGGCCCGGTGCGGCCGGCCGGTCGTGACGACCGCGGTCAAGGCGCCGGCGATGCCCTCGCGCGCGACCGGGTCCGGGTGGTCGTGGACGTATTTCCCGGTCAGCGAGACGCCGATGCGTCGGGCGATCTTCTCGCCGCAAAGAATGTAGAGGAACCGCAGAGGCTCGCGTTCGACCCGGTAGAGGAAGGTCCAGTCCATGATGTCGCCGAGCTTCGCCCGGTCGACGAACTCCCTCGGCGGCGTGCGACCCGACCTTGCCGCCTCGGTCCAGTGCGCGAGCAGACGGCGAAGCCTCATGTCATCGAGCTGGTCGGCGTCCTCTATCGGTGCCCAGGTCGTCGTCATCGTGGAAGAACGCGGCCTGTCAGTGGTGGAATTCGGCTAGAGCGACATGCCCGCTCGCCGGTGCCTCGCTGCGAACGGTGAGGCGCTCCTCGTTGAGGACGACGACGACCGGCTTCCCCGGCTCGGCGACCGCCATCGCTGCCGCGGAGGCTCCGGGCACGCCGTCGTTGACGCCCTCGGGGACCTTGCCGTCGATGGTGAAGGTGTCGCGGCCGTGGCCGAGATAGCCGCGCGGCCGCGTCATCGCGACTGCCGCCGCCATGTCCTTGAGCTTCGGGTCGCCCGGCCGCAGATGCAGGTGGACGTAGCGGCTCGAGCGCGGAAACGGCGTGCGGTAGACGTGATGAACCGGATAACCCGGCGCCGAGACCATGAACTCGTAGGCGGCATCGGGCTTCGACCTGAACGGTCCCCAGCGCCCGTCGGAGCGCGTGGTCGCCTTGTGCGCGGCCTCACCGCGCCTGGCGCCGGTGGCCGGATCGATCTCGTACACCTCGATTATGGCACCCGCGACAGGCTGGTTCGTCGGCGCGCCGTTCGCGTAGCCGGCGACCAGGCCGTCGAGGATCGGTGAGGTCTCGGCAGTGATCGCCGTCGACGGCGGCGCACGGCCGGTCACCGCGCGGAAGATCTCGGCGAAGGCGCGGGCGTGGAAGGCGATCTCGCGATGATCGAGGCCTGGGATCACCAGGTTCTCGGCGCCGGCGAGCTGCGGCGCGTCATAGCCGATCCCGGTCGGCTGGCCCGGGCGGCCGATGAACTCGCCGGTTGGCTGCGCGTACTTGTCGAGCTTGTCGCTGCGCAACGTGACGAAGCGGACGCCCGGATGCACTTCCGCGCCTTCGTTGAGGCGCGTCATGAAGCGCCCGCCGCCGTTGAACTCGCTGTTGAGGGCGCTCGAGGTCGAGACGTAGACCCCGTGATTGACGCCGCCCGCGAGGACGGCGAGGGCGACATGCGCATGCCCGCCGCCGAAGCGGATGTAGTTGCGGATGGTGTTGGCGCCGCGCGAGTTGCCGACCAGCACGACCTTGTCGGCGCCGGTAGAGATCAGCGCGCGGGTGACGGCGGCGGCGAGCTGGCCTGCCTGGTCGGCGCTGGTGGACCGGTTTTCCTCGGGCTTGGTGTCGTCGCCGGGGGCCGTCGGCGCTGCCATGTCGACCGCGAAGAGCCGCTGCGGATCGTAGCCCTGCGACTCGAAGCGCCAGATCGTCGTGTGCCAGAGGGCGGCGCTGTCGCCGTTGCCGTGAACGAAGACGACGGGAAGGGGCTGGGCGGCGAGCTCCGCCGCGCCGAGAACCAGGATACCGGCTATCGCCAGGACCCGTGCAATCATCCCGCTCACGCTGCCTCCCGTGTACACGTCTTGTTTGTCCGGACGATAAGTCCATTTCCGGGCCTGGGGCAACCTCGTGCGGGCCTGCTATGCTGCCGCCTTCCGCCCGGCGCTCGCCGGCGCCAGACCTCCCGATCAGGAGCCAGATTCATGGACGTTTCCCGCTTCTTCGCGCCCGACTATCAGGAGGCCCGCCGCAAGTTCCTGGCCTCGGCCGAGAAGGCGGGAGCCGAGCTCGACCATTTCCGTCATCCGACGGAAACCGGACCGGATGGCAGGCCGCTCTACATCGATACGGCGTGGTTCGGGCCGAAGGACGCGCCGGTGGTGCTCGTGGCGTTTTCCGGGACCCACGGTGCCGAAGGCTTCGCCGGGTCGGCCGCGCAGATCCAGTGGATGGAGGAGGGAACGCAGAAGCGGCTGCCGAACGGCGTCGCGGTGCTCAAGGTGCACGCGGTCAACCCGTTCGGCTTCAGCCACATGATCCGGGTCAGCGAGGGTAACGTCGACCTCAACCGCAACTGGGTCGACTATTCCAAGCCGCTGCCGCCGAACCCGATCTTCGACGAGGTCGAGGCGGCGCTGCCGACGCGCGAAGGCTACGACGACGAGCTGGTCGAGCAGCACATCGCCGCCGCCAAGCCGTTCTACGAGAAGTACGGCGACTGGAAGATGTCGGATGCGCTCTCGCGCGGCCAGTACACGCACCCTCAAGGAACGCAGTTCGGCGGGCTGAAGCGCGAGTGGTCGACGCATGCGATCGACTACATCATCCGCACCAAGCTCGCGAACGCCAAGCACATCGCCTACATCGACTGGCACACGCTGATCCGCATCGGCGACGGCAAGCTGGTCTTCCTCTGCTTCAACGAGATCGGCGATCCGCTGCACAAGCGCGTCGGCGACTGGTATGGCGCCGACACCATCGACCGCAAGACGATCAACAAGCAGTGGAGCGAGGGCATCGCCCGCAGCGGCGGGCGGCCCGGCCGCCACGGCCTGCTGTTCTGGGGCCTCCAGCACATCCTGTCGCCCAACACCGACATCGCCGGATCGGTGATTGAGTTTTGCGCCAAGAAGGAGGAGCACAACGATCCGCTGAAGCACCGCACGCAGCTCCAGCTCAAGTCGCGCTGGCTCTACCGGAACCGCAAGTACGACACCAAGGAAGGCAAGGCGATCGTCGAGGAGCTGCGCGACAACACTACGCCGCTCCGCCGCGACTGGGAGGAGTCGGCGATGGCGGCCGCGCACGACACCTACGAGAAGATCCTCAAGGGCGCCGGCGACTGGGCCAAGGAGAACGCGCCGGTGAAGGTCGGCAAGCTGACGCTCTCGGACCCGGGCGGCGAGGCGGTCTGAGATCGAACTTCGGAACCCTCTCCCGCGTCGTAAGCGGGGGAGGGCAGGGTGGGGGCGAGCGATGCAACGGATCGCGAGGCCGTCAGCATCCGAGTCTCATAGGTTCCAGTCCTCGATTTTCTCGCCCCCACCCCAACCCTCCCCTGGCTTCGTCGGGAGAGGGGGCACGAAGGTCTCCGCATGAAGATCACCGCAATAAAAGTCTTCCTGGTCGACGGCGCCCGCATCAACTGGGTCATCGCCAAGGTCGAGACCGACGCCGGCATCTACGGTGTCGGTGACGGCACCGTTGGGCGCGGCGAGCGGGCGGTCGCGGCCACGATCGAGTATTTCTCCTCGTATCTGGTCGGGCAGGACCCGTTCCAGACCGAGATGCACGCGGACGCGATGACCAGGGACTCCTACTGGAGGACCGGCGTCGTCCACCGCGCGGCGATCTCGGCGCTCGAAGCGGCGCTGCTCGACATCAAGGGCAAGGCCCTCGGCGTGCCGGTCTACGACCTGCTCGGCGGCAAGTGCCGCGACCGCATCCGCTGCTACGCCAACAACTGGGGCCGGAAGACCGAGTCCCTCGACGTGCTGAAGAAGCGGGCCGACGAGGCGCTCGGCTA